>DTYO01000300.1 GCA_012961845.1 Thermodesulfobacteriaceae bacterium | reverse complement strand
TGATCGATACAGGCCGTCAGAGATTTGACATCAAATATTACCTGGTGGCAGTTCTGTTTTTGGTCTTCGATCTGGAGACCATTCTCATATACCCCCTTGCAGTAAGATATCGTGAACTTGCCCAGCATGGATGGGGGGTATTTTTCGAAGTTTTCATCTTTGTCGGCATACTAGTAGCCGGTCTGTTGTACGCCATTAAAAAACGCGCCATAGACTGGGAATAGGGGTTTGGGCACATGAAGATCCAGGGATACGGTGGTAACGGGTGGTTCATTACCAAAATGGAACAGCTCATCAACTGGGGACGCAGCAGGTCACCCTGGCCTCTCCCCTATGGTACCGCATGCTGCGGCATAGAGCTGATGGCAACCATGGCTTCCGGATACGACATCGCCAGGTTCGGAGCCGAACGTCCCAGCTTCTCACCCAGGCAGGCAGATGTTCTTCTGGAAGCCGGGACTATTACGAAAAAGATGACGCCGGTCCTGAAGCGCATATACGACCAGATGGCAGAGCCCAAATGGGTCATCGCCATGGGGGCATGTGCGTGCACCGGAGGGGTATTCAGGACATATTCCACCCACCAGGGCATAGACAGCATTATCCCGGTAGATATTTACATCCCAGGATGTCCCCCCAGACCTGAAGCATTACTGGACGGTCTCGTCAAACTCATCCACAAGATAGAAAAGGAACACCCTCTGCGCAAGCAGGCACAGGCCTTACTCCAGGAGTCATGAGCAATGAACCTTGAAAGAAGAGTAAGAATCTGCCTTGAGTCCAATGCTCTGTCAGTCGAAGAGACCGCGGGAGACATAACAGTGACAGTCCCTGCCGGTCGACTGGTTGATTCCCTGATGGCACTCAAAGAACATCCCGACCTGAAATTCGATTTTCTGAGTGACGTAATCGGAATAGACAATCTTGACCTCTTCCGAAAAAAGAAGGGCAAGGGAAAAGCCGCTGAAGAAGAGCCACCTGAAAAAAAAGTAAAAGCACCTCCTCCACCCAGATTCGAAATTGTCTATCTGCTCCTTTCACTGGAAAGCAGTGAAAGGCTGCGGGTGAAGATCCAGGTACCTGAAAACGACATGACAGTCGATTCGGTCACTTCCATCTGGCGGGCGGCTTCGTGGCCTGAAAGAGAAATCTATGATCTTTTCGGCATCAATTTCCTGGGACATCCAGACCTGAAAAGACTTCTGATGTGGGACGGGTTCAAAGGCCATCCCCTCCGCAAGGATTATCCACTGGAAGGCAAGGGAGAAACACGCCGCTTGGTATACGAACAGGAGAAGATCAGATGACCGCCGAATCCCAATGCAGGATTTATCCGGAGGCCATAAATGAGCCTGAACCGTCGGGAGACTATGTCCATATCAACATCGGTCCTTCCCATCCCGCCATGCATGGCACCCTGAGAATCATTACGACCACTGATGGTGAATCCGTCATAAACGCTGAACCCGAAATAGGCTATCTCCATCGCGGTGTGGAAAAACTGGGAGAAAACCTGAATTATACCCAGTTCATTCCGCTGACGGACAGGCTCAACTACTGTTCTGCCGCTGCCAACAATGTTGCCTATGAAATGACGGTAGAAAAACTCATGGGATTAGAGGTGCCTGAAAAGGCCCAGCTGATCAGGATCATCCTGATGGAACTGGCAAGAATTGCTGATCACCAGGTGTGCGTCGGCATCCTCGGTGTTGATCTGGGAGCATTCACCCCCTTTCTGTATCTGTTTATCCAGCGAGAAGAGATCTACGAAATATTTGAAAAGACCAACGGGACCAGGCTTACCAATACTTTCGGCCGCATAGGAGGAGTAGATACAGATCTTCCTGAGGATTTCGGCCCCATGTGGAACAAGCTGCGGGACGGCATCCGCAAAGCAAATGATGAAACCGACCGGCTCCTTACGCATAACAGGATATTCATGGACAGGGCTATAGGGGTAACCCCGTTTTCCGCTGAAGATGCTCTGAACTGGGGATTTACAGGGCCATGCCTCAGGGCGTGCGGCGTAAAGAGAGATCTTAGGAGAGATGAACCCTATTACATGTACGACAGCTTTCAGTTCAAGATTCCCACAGGGGAGAATGGAGACGTCTTTGACAGGTACATGGTGCGCATGATCGAAATGGAAGAATCGGTCAAGATCATCGACCAGGCATATGAAATGTACAGACAGATGCCTGAGGATGCTCCGCTCATGGCAAGGGTGCCGAAGATCATCAAACCACCTGCAGGCGAAGTTTACCACGCCATAGAATCACCCAACGGAGAACTCGGTTTTTTCATCAAGAGCGACGGCACCAGCAATCCATATCGCATCAAGATAAGACCTCCCTGTTACATGATATACCAGGCATTTCCTGAACTGGTTCAGGGGGAGATGATCGCCGACCTGATAGCCTGTCTCAGCAGCCTCAACATAATCGCAGGGGAATTGGACAGATAGGAGACCTGTAATCATGCCGGACTGGAAAATAGCCATTATCAAAGTCGTTTTCATCTGGTGCTGGACCCTGATCGTTGCCGTAATCATGACCTGGGTGGAGAGAAGAGGAGCCGCCATGATTCAGGACAGACTGGGACCGAACAGGGCCGGTCCTTTCGGTCTGCTCCAGCCCCTGGCAGACGGAATCAAACTTTTCACCAAAGAAGACATCGTGCCCGCCAGGGCACAGAAATATCTCTTTACCCTTGGCCCGGTAATGTTCGCCCTGCCAGCTTTCTCCGCCTATGCCGTCATGCCCTTCGGCGACAAGATCACCCTTGGCGGAAAGGAAATCATCCTTCAGATATCTGATGTCAGCATCGGAATCCTGTATGTGGTCGCCCTGGGTTCCATCGCGGTTTACGGCATGATTATAGGCGGCTGGAGTTCAAACAACAAATTCTCGATTCTCGGCGGCCTCAGATCCACTGCCCAGCTTATTTCTTACGAGGTGCCGTGGGGCCTTGCCATTCTTGCAGCCGTCATGCTCTATGGCACCTTCAGCATGAGAGAGGTTTCTCTGGCGCAGCAGGGCACGTTCCTGGGCTTCCTCCCCAACTGGGGCATCTTCAAGCAGCCTCTGGGGTTCATACTGTTCATTGTGGCGGCATACTGCGAAGCCAACAGGGTGCCGTTCGATCTGCCGGAAGCTGAAAGCGAAATAGTCGCCGGCTATCACACTGCCTACGGCTCCATGAGGCTCGGGCTCTATCTGTTCGGGGAATACATAAATCTTTATACCCTGTCTGCCATAATAGTAACACTCTATTTCGGTTCATGGCATCTGCCATATGTCGACATGAGTACGTTTCTGGGGCCCATCAGTTATGGCATTGCCACTTTTCTGGTTTTCTTCCTCAAAGTGGCATTCTTTCTGTGGCTGTTCGTGTGGGTCAGATGGACTGTACCAAGGTTCAGATACGATCAGGTCATGGGATTGGGCTGGAAGACCCTGATTCCCATAGGTCTGTTCAATCTCTTTATCACGGCGCTCTTTATTCAACTATCAATCTGATCGGAGCTGATAATGTCTAAGCCGGCTGTCAAGAAAAGCTATACTTTCCAGGACCGGATATACCTTTATGAGATAATCAAGGGTCTGGGCATTACCATAAGGCATTTTCTTGCCAACGTAAGGGCATCTCTCAGACCCGGCCCGCATACGATTCCGACAACCTGGCAGTATCCGGAAGATCGAACACGGGAAATCTCTCCGCTTTTCAGGGGAGCCCACATGCTCATCCTCGATGATCAGGGCAGGGAAAAATGCGTGGGATGCGGAATGTGTGCCAGAGGATGCCCGGCCAAATGTATTACGGTCAAGAGAGGGAAGCGGAAAGAAGGACAGGAAGACCGTTATGTCGGCAAGACATACTGCACTGAATTTCATATCGACCTGCTCCGCTGCATATTCTGTGGATATTGTGAAGACAGCTGTCCCAAAGGCGCCATCATGCTCGGGCCTGAATTCGAACTGGCCGGATATTCCAGGGATGATTGCCAGCTTTTCAAAGACGGCATGCTCACCAACTTCCACAGGGCAATGGAAGAAGGAAAACTGAGACCGCCCAGAAAACCTGTCAAGGTAGAGGGTGCAGCCCCTGGAGGCAGTGGCACCGGCGCAGGGTCTTCGAGCAAATCCCCCGGAGGTCCAGACAAACAGGCTGATAAAACCCAACAGTAAAGAGAGTTGGAGGAACAACATGGATTTGATATTCTGGTTTTTCGCCTTTATGGCAGTTTCAGCGGGTCTTCTGACCATAACTGCAAAGGATCCCCTGCCCTGCGCCCTCAGCCTGATGAGTGTATTCATCGCCTTTTCCGGCCTCTACCTACATCTGCATGCACCTCTAATGGCCATTTTTCAGGTCACGATCTACGCAGGTGCCATCCTGGTTCTGGTTCTGTTCGTCATGATGCTGCTCACTACTCCGGGAGAAAGGCTGAAGAGCATTCAGAAGAATGTTCCGTTCAGAATAATGGGCGCCCAGCTTGGATTATGTCTGACGGCCCTGCTTGGATTCGGCATGAAAGGCATTTCGGACCTGGTGGTGCAGGCCAGGCTTCCCGACGGTTTCGGCCACCCTTCAAGTTTTGGAACCCTTTTTTTCAAGGACTATCTGCTCCATTTTGAAGTTGCATCAGTACTGCTCCTGGTGGCGCTTGTAGGAAGCATATATCTGGGGAAAAAAAGTCTTTAAGGCATGACAGTCATTGATGCACGGCTGTACAGGAAAACTCAACTTTCCATAAGGAACATTACATGGCACCGCTCAATCACTACATCATCCTGGCCACGATCATCTTTTCACTGGGCGTAATCGGATTCGTCACCAGGAGAAATGCACTGATCCTTTTCATGTCGGTGGAACTGATGCTGAATTCGATCAACCTCATGCTGGTGGCATTTTCTAGATTCAAGGCCGACATGGCAGGTCAGGTCATGGCCATATTTATCTATGCAGTAGCAGCAGCAGAGGTTGCAGTAGGCCTGGCAATCCTGATAGCAATCTCCCGCCATATCAAAGAAATTGACGTCACTAAATTCAACCTGTTGAAGTGGTAGGTCGCAAATGGAAAACTATCTGTTCCTCATACCATTGTTTCCGCTACTGGGCTTTCTCCTCAATGGCCTCTTGGGCTGCAGACTGGAAAAGCCTTTCATATCCTATATAGGCTGTGCAAGCGTAGGAGCTGCCTTTATCACTGCGGTGCTGGCGGTATATGACCTGATTGGAAGGCCTGCTGGAGACAGACAACTCGTTCAGGTACTGTGGAGCTGGATGGCAGTGGGGGATTTTCAGCTTGATGTATCGCTGATGATCGATCAACTCTCTGCCGTGATGATACTCGTGGTAACCGGAATAAGTTTTCTCATTCACATCTACAGCACCGGATACATGCATGAAGACGAATCATACTGGCGCTATTTTGCCTACCTGAACATGTTTGTCTTTTTCATGACAATGCTTGTGCTGGGTGCAAATTATGTCGTCATGTTCGTGGGATGGGAAGGAGTTGGTCTGGCCTCGTATCTGCTGATCGGTTTCTGGTATCAGGGAACCGAGAACGCTGACGCCGGCAAGAAGGCGTTCATAGTGAACAGGATCGGTGACTTCGGTTTTGTTCTCGGGATGTTCCTGCTCTTTACCACCTTTGGCACACTGTCTTACCTGGAGCTTTTCCCGGAAGTGGCTGGCCTGCATCATCAGGGAAGTCTTTCCATGAATTCACCCGTGATGATCGCCATCTGTCTCCTGCTCTTCCTGGGGGCAACAGGAAAATCAGCACAGATTCCTCTGTATGTATGGCTGCCCGATGCCATGGCCGGGCCGACTCCCGTATCGGCACTCATTCATGCGGCCACCATGGTAACGGCCGGTGTTTACATGGTGGCGCGCTCCAACATTCTCTATACCCTGGCTCCCACTGCCCTGCTGATAGTATCTCTTGTTGCAGCCGCCACTGCACTTATGGCCGCCACTATCGGCATACTCCAGAATGACATCAAAAAGGTCTTGGCGTACTCAACAGTAAGTCAGCTCGGCTACATGTTCATAGGGGTCGGTGTCACTGCCTATACAGCAGGAATATTTCACCTGATGACCCATGCATTCTTCAAGGCATGCCTGTTTCTGTGCTCAGGATCGGTCATTCATGCCATGGGCGGAGACCAGGATATGAGAAACATGGGCGGCCTCTGCAGAAAAATGCCTATCACGTATGCCACTATGCTCATTGCAACCATTGCCATCGCGGGGATTCCGCCGTTCGCCGGCTTCTTCAGCAAGGATGAAATACTCTGGAAGGCCTTCAACTTTCCATACTACCCTGCAGCAGGAAAAATCATATGGTTCATTGGCACTCTTGGAGCCGCCATCACCGCATTTTACATGTTCCGCCTTATATTCATGACATTTCACGGCAATTTCAGAGGCACTGAGGAACAGGCCCATCACCTCCATGAATCGCCCATATCCATGACCTGCCCCCTGATCATACTGGCCATCCTCTCCATCTTCGGTGGATGGCTGGGCATTCCCCATCTCATCGGCCAGCACTTCGGGCATGTGTCTAATGTAATGGAACACTTTTTCGAACCCGTATTCGCCGACTCACAAGCGATCGTCGCGGCTGAAACCGGCATACTGCATCATGCCCCTGGTCTTGAATGGACCCTGATGGCAGGATCTGTCCTAGTAGCGCTTGCAGGCATATTCATGGCCTGGACACTATACATACGTTATCCCGAATACCTCCTGGAAAAACTGGCCAGGGCCTATTCGCTGCACTACAGGCTGGTCTACAATAAGTACTATGTGGATGAAATGTATTATCTGCTGATCGTTCTTCCAGTCTATCACCTCTCCATGCTGCTGTGGAAAATCGTGGATGCGATAGTCATAGACGGCCTAGGAGTCAACGGGTCAGGGTGGATCATCAGGAAGGGATCATGTGCGGCAGCCAAAATTCACAACGGCTACCTTCAGACCTACGGCTCCTTTTTCGTCCTTGGTGTGGTAGCGATCCTGGGATTCCTGATTTTCTACCAATAGGGGACAAGACATGAATACTCCTGTTCTTACATACGTAACCTTTCTGCCTCTTCTGGGTGTACTGGCTGTTCTCTTCATTCCTCAGCAAAGCAAGGACTGCAGAAACCTGATCAGAGGTATAGCGCTTACAGTTTCCATACTGGTCTTTCTGGTCTCTTTAAGGATATATAACGGTTTCGACCCGGGCATATCCGGATTCCAGTTCGTTGAAAAACACCCCTGGATACCTGGCTATGGAATCAGTTACCATGTGGGGTTGGACGGTCTCTCGTTCTGGCTTGTCATTCTCACGACCTTTCTTACTCCCATTACCATTCTTTCCACATGGTCTGCCATCACCAGACGGG
>DTYO01000299.1 GCA_012961845.1 Thermodesulfobacteriaceae bacterium | reverse complement strand
CTGATGGGTTATGACGCCCCGTATGTCCCCGGCTGGGACTGCCACGGGCTGCCTATTGAACACAATGTAGAGAAAGAGCTCGGTCCGAAGAGGAGGGAAATGGGTATTCTCTCGGTTCGAAAGGCCTGCAGGCGCTATGCGGAAAAGTTTGTAAAGATCCAGAAAAAAGAATTTGCCAGACTTGGAGTTGCAGGCGACTGGGAAAATCCCTATCTCACCATGACTTACGATTACGAAGCTGCAATATGCAGGCAGTTCTGCCGGATATTCCTGGACGGGCATATTACCAAGAGCAAGAAGCCCGTCTACTGGTGCCCTGCATGCGTAACCGCACTTGCCGAGGCTGAGGTGGAATATGCTCCTCATGTATCATCTTCGATTACTGTAAAATTCCCTGCAGAAGATGATCTGGTCGACTGGCTTCAGGAACACTTCGGCCCTGTGTCGGGAAACATCTTCACCCTCATCTGGACTACCACTCCCTGGACACTTCCCGCCAACCTTGCCGTGGCCCTGCATCCCGATTTCGACTATGTGGCCGCTGAAGTAGATGTATCAGGGACTGTCGGCGGAAGAGCAGGAGCAGGCGGCGGAAGAACCGGAAAGGAAATCTGGATCCTGGCAGAAGGACGTCTGTTGGCTACTTTGACATCTGCAGGACTGGAGCAGAGCGACATAAGGATACTGGGCACTTTCAAGGGAAGCGAGATAGAGGGAATGCATGTGAGGCATCCCTTCCTGGACAGAGACAGCTTAATCATTTCTGCTGCCTATGTAACCTTGGATGCTGGTACGGGGTGTGTGCATACGGCTCCTGGCCATGGTATGGATGACTATGAGAGCGGGGTCAGGCATGGGCTGGAGATATATTCCCCTGTAGATGACAACGGCTGCTTTTCTTCCGATGTCAAGGGATTTGAGGGGATGAATATATTCGATGCCAACGAAGGCATAATTGCCCTGCTGCGAGAAAGGAGTCTGCTGGTGTCCGGAGAACCTCTGGAACACAGCTATCCCCACTGCTGGCGCTGCAAGAAACCCGTGATTTTCAGGGCTACTCCCCAGTGGTTCATCTCAATGGAGGCGGGAAATCTCAGGACGGAGGCCCTTGGGGCCATCAAAAGTGTCACCTGGATACCGGAATGGGGTAGAGAGAGGATATACGGCATGGTCGAGACCAGGCCGGACTGGTGCATTTCCAGGCAGAGGGCATGGGGGGTGCCTCTTACCGTACTAATCTGCCGGGATTGCGAAGAACCGGTGATGGACCGAGCAATTGCAGACCGCATGATCCATGTGTTTGAGTCCGAGGGGGCGGATGCGTGGTTTTCAAGGGATGCAGAAGACTTTCTTCCATCGGGCAGCGGGTGCCCGAAATGTGGCAGCACCCGGGTACGCAAGGAAACCGATATCCTGGATGTATGGTTCGATTCGGGAGTGAGCCATGCAGCCGTCCTGGATGCCAGACAGGAACTGGGTTTCCCTGCTGATCTCTATCTTGAAGGAAGCGATCAGCATAGGGGGTGGTTCCAGAGCTCTCTGCTCACCAGCGTTGCCACCAAGCATACCGCTCCTTACAGGTCGGTCCTGACCCATGGATTCGTGGTGGACGGTCAAGGCAAGAAGATGTCCAAGTCCGTTGGAAATGTTATCCCGCCGGAGAAGGTTATAAAGAGACATGGAGCGGAAGTCCTCCGGCTCTGGGCATCTGCTGAAGATTATCATGACGACATCAAGATATCGGACGAGATCCTGCAGAGACAGACCGAGGCCTACAGAAAAATCAGGAATACAATCCGTTGCCTTCTGAGCAATCTCTCAGACTTCGATCCTGAAGAACATGCACTGCCCTGCAGCCGGCTTGAGTCCCTGGATACATGGATTCTCATGAGGCTGGGGGAACTGAACCAGAAGATAAGACAGGCATACACGGATTTCAGATTCCACGTGGTCTCCCATCAGCTTCAGCAGTTCTGCATAGTGGATCTCAGCTCCCTTTATCTGGATATCATAAAGGACAGACTGTACTGTGAACTTTCTCAAGGGAGGCTGCGCCGTTCAGCCCAGACCGCCATCTACCAGATTGCAAGGCATATTATGATCCTGATGGCGCCGGTGCTTTCCTTTACTGCAGAAGAGGCTTGGAGACATCTCCCCGGCAGCCGGACTGAAAGTGTGTTTCTTGCCGGTTTTCCGGATGTTCCGGAGTTGCAGGTGGACCAGGCGTTCAGGGACGACTGGAAACTGATCTGGGATGTGAGAGGCGAAATTACAAAGGCCTTGGAGGTCGCCCGTGAGGAAAAACGTATCGGACTCGCTCTGGATGCAAGAGTACTGGTCGGACTGCCCGAAACTCTGTGCTCACGAATGGAAGGGAAGGAAGAGCTCTTAAAGACCGTGACCATAGTTTCGCAACTGGAGTTTGCCGGTGACATGCCCCTTAAGAAAATGGAGCACCTGTGGAACAGCGAAGATATCGAAGGCCTGACGGTCAGTGTCGAGCGCGCCACCGGTGAAAAGTGCGCCCGATGCTGGCAGTGGAGCGATGATGTGGGGGAAAGTACCAGGTGGCCGGATGCCTGCGGCCGCTGTGTCTCCGTGCTTGATGAAATCCCCGAAGTCCCTTCAGACTGATTTCCATATAGCAATGGTTATTTTCGAGGTGTCAGGGTGATCAAATGGTCTTTCAGTGAATGGTGCCGCACTTGGTCCAAACCGCTGCTGCTTCCCGCTGCACGTTTTCTGGGCGGGATCGGACTGTCACCGAACATGGTTACGATAATAGGGCTTTTTGCATATGCTGCAAGTGGTCTTGTCCTTGGAATAGGGTATCCGCTTGCGGCAGGTTTGATCCTGGCAGCGGAGCGCGGGCTGGAACGGCTCAAGGGGATGCGGGTGGAGTATCGGTAGCAGTAGACAATAAGAGATAAAGGGATAGGAAAATGG
>DTYO01000298.1 GCA_012961845.1 Thermodesulfobacteriaceae bacterium | reverse complement strand
TCCGACATCGTTGTTTCCGCCACTTCCTTCAAGGCCGAGTCATTCGGCAAGACCGCTGTCGAGGCCCAGGCCATGGGGAAACCCGTTATCGCCTCAGCACATGGTGGAAGCCTCGAGACAGTCCGGGACGGAGTAACCGGATGGCTTACAGAACCTGAAGATGCGGACGGTATGGCTGAGGCCCTTAGAGAGGCTATCTTGAACGAAAAACTGAGAAAACAGCGCGGAGAAAACGGACGGAAATGGGTGAGGATGAATTTTACTGCGGCCAGGATGTGCACCGAAACCTTGAAACTGTACGAAAATATGGTCTCGTGACACCGGGACGTTTTCGCAGTCGACTCTCTTTTTCCAGGAATCATTGAAAATATGAGCCGAACCGATCTCCAGACATGGTCTGCCAGGCTTGATTCCTGCTGTCTGTATCTGGGTTCCTCACTTCCCGTTGCAGTCATTACAGGCAATGCCGCCTTTGAAACAGTGCTCGCCCTGGTTGCAGCCGCCTGGATTGCCAGGTCTATTCTTGCAAGGGAGTCCCTTCTTCCAGTGATGAAACATTCCCTGGTAACCCCCTGGCTGGCATGGTATTCGGCCATAATTCTAAGTGTGCTGTTCAACATCCCTGGGGGGAAGGGCTGGATTCACGACCTTGCTTATGTCAGGTACATCATTTTTGTCATGGCCATGTTCGATGTCTCCAGGAGGCGCCCCGTTGCCGGGCACCTGCTGGCCGGATTAGCCTGTGCCGTGGTGTTCGCAGCCATTAACACCGTCATGGCCTATTCCACCGGGCACGACATCATAGGACGTCCGCTGACAAGGTATACGCAAAGACTGAAGGAAGCTGAACGGATCGCCGGTTTTTCCGCCTATGCAGCCCCTTTTTTCCTGGGCTGGAGTCTGCTGGGCAGAACGCCTGACAGACTGGCACGGGCAGGTATCTTTTCCACAGGCCTGACCGCCTGCATACAACTTATTCAGGGCCACACCAGGACGGCCTGGATTGCCTGTGCGGCAGCTCTCTATTTTTACCTGATCTATGCCTGCAGAAAACGCCGAGCCGTTCTTGCCGGACTGGCCGTATTTTTCGTGGCCTGTGTATATCTCGGAATCCATTTGTTTCAGACCGGCAATTTCGGCCAGCCATACTCCTGGTATCACAGAATCTATATCTGGAAGATCTGCTGGTTCGTGTGGCTGGACGATCCTGTATTCGGGGCAGGCATATCATCATTCAGAGACGTCTTCCGGGAGATCTCCATGACAGGAATCGTGCCGGATGTCCAGGAGCTCACAGCTCTCAATGTCGATCTTTCAGATGCGTATCATGCCCACAATCTCTTTCTCATGCTGCTGTGTACTACCGGCCTCATTGGACTGGGCTCCTTTCTGTGGCTGCTGTTCAACAGCATCCGCATGATCTTTCAGGATGTTCAGGGATGGAGGACGGGATTGATTTCGTGGCCTGTCGTGCTTTTTGTATGCGGTCTCACCGGATACAATATCTTTCATGGCTGGTATCAGGCCGTTTTCACATTTTTTATAGTCCTGATAGGAACTTCCCCGCGGGAAACCAGGACTTTTGTTCAAGGTCAGGGGATATGAAGAATACTGAAGGCAGCACGCCCAGGCACATGACCAGAAGAAATCCTGCGTCCGTAGTCCTGTGGTGGGGCAGATACGACCCAGATTATTCCAGAAACAGACTGGTTCTGAGACTTTTCGAGGAATCAGGCTGGGACATATGCTCATTCCGGCCCGTAGCCAGCCAGCTTGGAACCTTGGAGGCATACCTGCGCGCCCTGGAAAAACCCGACATAATATGGGTACCGTGTTTCCGTCACAGGGATGTTGCTTCCGCCGCCCGGTGGGCCGGAAAATGGCGTGTCCCGCTGGTGCTGGATCTGCTGATATCGAGCTATGAAAAAGAAGTCATGGAAAGGAAAAAATGGCCTGAAAACTCTCTGAAGGCAAGGAGGAAACTCCATAGAGAAATCAGTATCTTTTTCAGGGGTGATGTGGTAGTGGCCGACACGTCTGCACATGCCCGCTTCTTTCATGACGTACTCAAGGTGCCTGAAGACAGGCTTGAGGTATTATACGTGGGAGCAGAAGAAGACATGTTCATGGAGATGCCCGCTCCGCCACCGGAACCGCCTTTTGAGATTCTCTTTTACGGCAGCTTCCTTGAGCTTCACGGCACTGATGTTATCGTAAAGGCAGCAGCCATGACACAGGACCTAGAGGCCAGATGGATCCTTCTGGGCGATGGGCCCGCCAGGCAGAAAACCCAGAGAATGGCGGCAGAAATGAAAAATGTCTTTTTCGAGCCGTGGATAGACTACAAGTCTCTGCCTGGAAGACTTGCTCAGGCACACATACTCCTGGGTGTGCTGGGCCCCACTGTGCTTACCAGCCTGGTAATACCGAACAAGATGTATCAGTCCATGGCCGTAGGGCGTCCTGTCATCACCAGCCATTCCGGTGCATACAGGGACAATCTGCAGGGCAGCGATGTCATAGGATGGATCCCTGCCGGTGATTCCGCTGCACTGGCTGAAACAGTCAGGTCATGGCTTGCAGATCCAGGCGGCCTGGCCATGAGGGGGAAGCAGACGAGAAGACTTTTTGATAGATTTTTCAGTGAAAAAACACTTAAGAAAATGCTGGCTTCCATACTGGAAAAGGCCGCGGCAGGCAGCCGGATTCGCAGATGATCAGGCTTCAGAAATTTATTGCAGGTGCCGGAATATGCTCCAGGCGGGCTGCCGAAAAACTGATCAGGGCGGGCAGGGTCACAGTGGACGGACGGCAGGTCACGGAAATGGGCATGAGGGTCGACCCATCTCGAAATACAATATGCGTGGATGGTAAACGGATAGCCGGCGACAATTCACCATACCGGTATATCATGCTTAACAAACCTGCTGGTGTCCTGACTACAGTACATGATCCTTTCGGCCGGCCCACCGTGATGGACATACTGGGCAGGAACACCGACCGCATCTATCCGGTGGGCCGCCTGGACAAAGACAGTGAAGGCCTGATTCTCCTCACAAACGACGGAGCACTTGCCCACAGACTCCTGCACCCGGGGCACAAGGTACCAAAAACCTATGTCGCAACAGTCACGGGACACCCTTCCGAAAAAGACCTGGACATCCTCAGAGCAGGGATCGATATCAATGGGAAGACAACCCTTCCTTGCCGCATACGGCCCCTGGGAAGAACAAGGCGGTCATCTGTTCTCAGGATCGTATTAAAAGAGGGCAAAAAACGCCAGATCCGGCTCATGTTCCGACAGATCGGACATCCTGTAATAAGATTGAAAAGGATCCGGATAGGGCCTCTTCATCTGGACCGACTTCCCGCGGGAGAATCACGGTTGCTAAGCAACAGAGAGATCGGGGCCCTGAAAAAGGCGGTAGGGCTCTGATCCGAATTATCGGATTCGAACAGCCGGATCCGGGGCCGGCATATCACGCATCAATTTCGTTTTCACCTGCCTGGCCGGGCTCAGGAACTATCCCGTATCCTTTCATCTTGTAGAGCAGGGCGGGCAGACTGATCTCAAGGAGCTGCGCAGCCTGTGTCTTGTTGCCACCCGTCTTTGCAAGGGCTTTCTTTATGAGTTCCTTCTCAAGTATCTTGCTGCTCTGCTTTATAGAGAGAATTGTTCCGTCAAGCCCCGGTATAGAAGGAGGCATTCCTACGCCTGTGCTCATCCGTATCTGCTTCGGCAGGTCCTCTACCTTGATCGTATCTGTCTCGGTCAGCACCATGGCCCTTTCCATGACATTTTCCAGCTCTCTGACATTTCCGGGCCACCTGTATTCCAGAAACAGACGCATGACCTCCGGATGCACCCCTCTTACTGCGGTTCCAAGACGCTGATTGTATTTCACCCTGAAATGGTCAACCAGCAGGGGAATATCTTCTTTCCGTTCCCTGATGGGAGGAATTACTATTGAAAGCACGTTGATCCTGTAATACAGGTCCTCTCTAAAACGCCCGTTCTTGACATCCTGCTCCAAATTCCTGGCGGTTGCAGCCACGATCCTGACATCTACCTTGATGTTTCTGGTATCCCCGAGAGGCCTGATTTCTTCTTCCTGAAGCACCCGAAGCAACTTTACCTGAAGAGGAAAAGGCAGATCGCCGAGTTCGTCCAGAAACATGGTACCGCCGTCCGCCTCTTCAAAAAGCCCCTTCTTGGCCCTGACCGCATCTGTAAACGCCCCTTTCACATGGCCGAAGAGTTCGCTCTCAAGAAGATTTTCAGGGATTCCGCCGCAGTTGACAGGCACAAACGGATGCTTCCTCCTGTTACTGTTGAAGTGGACCGCCTTGGCCACGAGCTCCTTTCCCGTACCGCTTTCTCCAGTAATCATAACCGTAGTCTTATAATCTGCCACCTTTGCGATAATATTAAAGATTCTGAGCATTTTAGGGCTCTTGGCTACGATATTGTTGAAAGAGTATTTTTTCTGGATCTCCGACCTGAGAAATGCATTTTCCTTCTTTAATCTGCTCTGCTCCTCCGCTCTCTGAAGTACAAAAAATAACTGCCCTGCAGTTACAGGTTTATGGATATAGTCGCAGGCCCCCATCTTAATAGCCTTGATAGCCATATCCGCATCTGCCTGCCCTGACATCATTATGATATTCGCAGGAATATCATCTTTCTTTGCCTGGCTGAGGAAAAAAAGGCCGTCTTCAGGCTCCATGTAAATATCACTCAACACATGATCGAAAGGCTGTTTTTTTACGAGAGCCAGTCCCTCAGCCGCACTGGCTGCCAGGACAACTTCGTAACCGCCTTTTCGAGATGAAAGGATGGCGGCAATGGTATTGCGCACATCACTTTCATCATCTATCACTAGAACCCTGGGTTTAGTCACTATATTCTCCAAAAAACCATAAAAATCTTTCCCTTATTATTATGTATTCTGAAAAATTTTTATTTCAAGCAGATCTACGGACATATCCCTGAACAACCGTCAAGACGCCACAAAAATACTAATAAAAGCCACTATATACACATGAACCGAGAAAATCTGGACATCCGGACTACAAACAGTAAACAGAACCTTTTTATACAGAGGCATAAAAAATTTTACAACCTTGGAAGGCTCACATTCACACCCCGGCAAGGAAGCCCGAATACCAGCGAATAAGCTCACTGCCCCAGAACAGAGCGATAACGGCGGCTCCGGCCAGAAAAGGGCCGTATGGTATGGCGCTATGACGCCCTCCCCTGCTGACGACCATTAACGTCAGGCCTGTCGCAGCCCCCACGGCGGCACTGAGAAATATCACCAGCGGGATGGACTTCCAGCCCAGGAATGCACCGATCATGGCCAGCAGTTTTATATCTCCGCCGCCCATTCCTTCCCGATGGGCAATGACGTAATACAGCCATGCCACCATGTAGAGGATTCCGCCGCCTGTCAGGACACCGACGATGGAATCCATCCAGGAGAGTTCGGGAAGCCAGAAGGAAAATATGAAACCAAGCACAATTCCGGGGAGGGAAACAATGTCCGGGATGATCTGGTGTTCAAGATCTACGAATGTAACTACAAGCAGACACCCAATAAAGCATAGATAAATCGGCATCTCCGGCCCAAGCCCGTATCTCATGAAGAGTGCCGTTGCTGCAACCCCCATAAGCAATTCTACCAGAGGATACTGGAACGAGATAGGCGCCCGGCATGAGCGGCATCTGGCCCTCAACAGTAAATAGCTGACTATGGGAATATTCTCCCACCAGGCAAGGCTGTGACCGCACTCAGGGCATGCCGATCCCGGCCGGACGATGGACCTGCCTTGGGGAAGTCTGTAGATGCATACATTCAGAAAGCTGCCTATGCAGGCGCCGAGCACAAAAAATATAATGCACCATACAAGAAAAAGAGACATGGTCACGTCACACCAATCACTATTTCATCAAGAACCGGTTCCTGCCACTGTATGCCCGAAATACCCGAAAACGATATGTTTTTCTCCCTGAAAAAATCAGGATCACACGTTTTCCTGTTCAGGTAGCTTCTTTGCTTCAAGCTCCCCCCTGTCTACCAGTTCCCGGTAGCGATCCCTGATTTCCTCGAGTTCAGGCATTAATTTTATAAATTGCATGTAAACATCGTAATAGGCTGACTGATCAGGAGCAAATCTGACCTGGACAAATTGAAATCCCGCTCCCTGCTTTTTTCCGGATGTATGATGGACATAGCCTTTCAGGGCAATAGTCCCGATCACAGGAAGTTCCAGCATGAAATCCGAGATGAATCCCTGTGCCAGCGGGGCATCCAGGACCACATAACATCCATCGAGAGAAATATCAGAAGTATATCCCCACTCGTCAAAAGACGGAAAATATGTGCGCAGACGCACCTGATAGCGAGGGCTTTTTCGTCTTTCAGCAGGCATGATCTTCCTCCTGTTGGTTGTTCGATTTTAAGCCGATGTTATCCGGTGTCTGTCCAGAAACAGGGATTTTCATTCACAGTCAAAGCATCTGAAAAAAATAAGCGAGTCATGCTGCTGTTATTTCGATTATTACCTCTTCTGCACAACGCAGAGAGCAGGCTAAAAACCATTTCTGGACGGAAACCGATCCGGACCGGCCGTCTGTTATTATAAATATTTAATCGGACATTTCCACCAATTTAAAAAATATCTACAGAATACAAGCCGTTATTTTCGGGCTTGTATGAATTCTGAGGCTGGATTCCTGCCGCGGAACAGTAACATTTACTGACCAGGCTGTATTCCCTACAGGATAACCGTGTAATCTTTACAAGCCGCTTGACAAACAGCCGACAACTCTTCATAATAGCACCCAATCTTGCCGAGATAGCTCAGTCGGTAGAGCAGTGGACTGAAAATCCTCG
>DTYO01000297.1 GCA_012961845.1 Thermodesulfobacteriaceae bacterium | reverse complement strand
TCACAGATCTTTTCTCATCCGGGCACAAGGTTTGATCTTGGAAGCGGGGCGTGGGATAGTCTTGCCATAGGGCCGGACGGTTCTGTGTTTCCGACCCCTGCAACAGTTGACTTTGAGGGCCTGTGCGCAGGCAGCGTCAGTGAAGGGCTTGGGAAGGTGTGGAGGTCGAGTCCTGTCCTCGAAGATATCAGGAGGCTTTCTCTTCTGGATTCAGAAAAGATGGCTGAAGATCCCTTCAGGTTTATCATAGGCGGCGGTGACGTGGACCATGCCGCAAGGTTGTCCTCGGACGGATCCGTCATTCTCGCTGCCGATCCCTACAGCCCTCTGTACAAGGACATGGCACTCATGCTCATCGAAAATGAGGTGAAGTCCCTACCGGTACTCCGGGAACCCGGTATAATGCTCCGGATGGGGGACCTGGTTACCGGTTGCAGGGCGGATGCCGAAGTCAATTTCACCCATTGCAACTGCCTTCTGTCCATGGGTGGGGAAAGCGGGCATTCGCTCGTGCGGGATTTCTATGCAGAACGTGCGGAGGACCCTGATAAAAACATCCTGAATCCCGTACAGTTCGACCGTGCAGATCTGGATTTCATACCGGAGGAGGCAAAAGTGCGGATGTACGGGTGCGGCAGCCCGGTACGGGACGCCGGGATCGCACCGGGCGAGGTGGTGCTGGATCTCGGGTGCGGTACAGGAGTGGAGTGTTTTCTGGCGGCTAGAGCCACAGGGGCTGGCGGCCGGGTCATGGGCCTTGACATGACTGATCAGATGCTTGCCATAGCCAGGAGGGCAGCCGTGAAAGTAGAGGCTGCTCTGGGGTTCGGGAACGTTTCATTCATAAAGGGGCGTCTCGAAGACATCCCCCTTGAAGACGGCTTGGTGGATGTGGTTATTTCCAACTGTGTGCTGAACCTGAGCGAAAACAAGAGGCTGGTATTTGCTGAGATATTCAGAATACTGAGGCCCGGAGGCCGACTGGTTGTCTCGGATGTGGTTACTGAAGAGGAGCTGCCTCTCACTATGCGTACCGACCAACGACTGACCGGTGAATGCCTGGGAGGAGCATTCAGACAGGGATATCTTTTCTCCATGATAAGGGCTGCTGGTTTTGTGGATTCCAGGGTGATAAAACGTTTTCCATACAGACAGGTGCGGGAATACCGTTTTTTTTCCCTTACGTTCTCTGCTTGCAAGCCTGTACGGAAGGAGGATGATGCCGTGAACAGGGCCATGTACGGCGGTCCGTTCAGGGCTGTAGTCACAGATGACGGCAGTGTGTTCACCAGGGGCCTTAGCAGACCGTTGTCCCGCGGACCGGGCACTTCCAGCGAATCGCTTGCTGCTTCAGGGATGTTTCTGCTGGACAGTGATGACGGGTCTGTCACCAATGTAGAATATGAGTCAGGCTGCTCATGCATCAGTATGCCCGGAGGCGCCAAACAGGAGGAGGTACGGGGAACCGTCCGGGAGACCGGTTGTCTGATCTGCGGTGTTCCGGTGGAGTACCTGCCAGGGCTTGAAGAAAGGCAGTGCGCCATGTGCGGAGAGACGAAGGCAGCCGATGCAGAATGCAGAAATGGCCATTTTGTGTGCGACTCATGTCACATAAAGGATCCGCTGGCGCTGATCAGAAAGATCTGTCTTGAGAGCCGCGAAACAGACATGATCAGGCTCCTGGATGCCATACATTCACATCCTCAGATACCTATGCATGGCCCGGAGCACCATGCAATCGTACCCGGGGTGATACTCGCAGCGTACAGGAATACAGGCGGGGTACTATCCGATCACGATATCCTTGCTGGGATAGACAGAGGAGCACAAGTGCCCGGCGGGGCATGCGCTTTCCTGGCGGTCTGCGGAGCTGTCTTGGGGGCTGGAGCGGCCTTCTCGGTTATCCTTAAGGCCACTCCGCTCACACCCGGAAAGAGGCAGGACGTCCAGCAGGCTGTGGCCGGAATAATGTCGGATATTTCAAAACTGAAGGCGGCCAGGTGCTGCCAGCGGGAATGTTACATGGTTTTGAAAGGGGTGGCTGCTGTATCTGAAAAGCTCATTTCGGTCAGGCTCAGGGCACATCACAGGCTTGAATGTGTCCAGTACGGACTGAACAGGGAATGCATAAGGTACGGATGCCCCCTCTATCCCGGGAAGAAAAAAAATGATCGGGATTCCCTGAAAAGCATCATGGATACTTTACAGACTGGATCTTCTCCTGTTGTGGTATCTGAAGCAGATAATCTGGAGAAGTAGACGTATTCTAACAAAAAAGTTGTGTGTGTTCAGCAATAGGGAACCTGGTTTCGGGTCAGGGCGTCCAACCAGGTAACAGGTTGTACCGGCATATAGACACCGGGAATTTCACTGCATTTCCTGTCTGGTTTAATGTCTGCCGCCCTGACAGCGGCTTGAAGTGTCTGGTACGATTTGTTTATGATATCTTGTCAGTATTTTGCATCATGCTATGATGCCTTTTTGAGGAAGATGTTGACAATAGACGATGACGGGCTGGAATGTGCCTGAGCGATCGCTTGTAGGCTGAACGAACAATTAAAATAGTCGTGAACGAAGCCCCTCATGCCGGCCCGGAACAGGTGGAACAGCCGGCAAAGCAGCGTTCATATCAGATCAGGTCCCATGAAATGGGCCTCAGACACGGTTACAATATTGACAATATCCAGGAACTACTGGTCCGGCCTGAAAGGCTGGGGTGCCCGTTGTTTCTCGCGGATGCTTACATTCTTTTTCATACTGAAGATGGGCTGAATTCCCTCAACTTCAAGGCACGTTAATGGCGGGATGCTCAGTTGTCCGGTACAGGTATCGTCTGTCTGTGCTGGTTGGTTTTGCCTGTGCTGCCAGCTGCTCGGCACAGATTCTGATTTTGCGCGTTTTCCCAGGTTGAAGTGGAGAAATCTTCTTTCTGTCTGACTGAGATATGCAGAGAGGATGTTATGCAGGTTGGTGCTGTTAGCTCCGTGATGATTTACCTGAACTTGAAGGTAACGACTTGATATGACTAGGAAAGAGAACAAAAAGAAGATTTCGGAAAAACAATCCGGACCGAGCATTGAAGCCCTTTTCACAGAACTGACCGAGATCATCGCAAGACTAAGGGCGCCTGACGGGTGCCCGTGGGACAGGGAGCAGACCCCGGAGACGGTCAGGAAATACATCCTTGAAGAGACCTATGAACTTGCAGAGGCCATAGACGGAGGCAGGCCTGAAGCCGTTTGTGAGGAGCTGGGGGACACGATTTTTCTGCTGTTGTTCGTAGCTGGCATATATGAGGAGAGGCATGCAGATTTCCTGAGAAACGCACTCGAGGGGATTGCTGAAAAGATGATCCGTCGACACCCGCATATCTTTGGGGACCTGAAAGTTGAGACCTCTGAG
>DTYO01000296.1 GCA_012961845.1 Thermodesulfobacteriaceae bacterium | reverse complement strand
TTTCAGGAGGATTCGCAATGTGTCCGTGACCTTATCTATCTCGACATTGCCTTAGAAGAGGTCCTCAGGATGCTGGTGGAACACAACTCTGGCGCGGATACAGGGGTCGATCAGCTGGCAGGGCTCATTGGGGTTGTCATGGACAATTTCGGTCTGTCCCGCCATGACCCTGAAATCCTCTGCTGTTTCAATCAATGGTGCAGGCTTGCCGAAAATCCCGGATATGACAGAGACTGGTGCCTGCAGGCCAGATCTGTTCTGGAAAGGATGAGCAGGGTGCTTGGTTCTACAGTGGATTATTATGACAGCATGTTACAGCCCAAGGCGGACCATCTGGGGGAGCGCTTCCATGCAGATCCATGGACCGTGGAACTGTTCACCCAGGAAGTAGTCCGAGGTAGCGGGGCCTTTATCCTGTCTCTTCTTGCAGGTTACATGGAACCGGCACTGAGGAAAAGTGCAGAGCTGGGAGACTGGCAGGTAATCAGCCATCAGGAGGCTGCAGGACGTATCGTGGCCGAAAGACTGGTTGCGGTTCAGGCGGAAAAAATAGATTCTCCCACGATTATTCTCACTGACAGGATTACAGGTGACGAGGAGATTCCTCCCGGAGTAACAGGAGTAATTACGCCGGAACCTGTGGACATTGTATCACATGTTTCCATCCGGGCCCGAAATGCGGGGATACTCTTTGCGACCTGTTACAGCAGGGATATAATGGATGAATTACACTCTTTTAAGGGCAGTGTTTTACGGTTCTGGATCGATTCTGCAGGCCATGTGAATTTTGAGCCAGAGGAGGCTGGAAAGGCCTTTACAGGCCCCGAAGAAAGCGGGATCGATGTACCGGTGCTGAAGTGCCGGCGCGTAAAATTCGAGAGTTATGCCGTCGCATCCCGAGATCTTGATTACAGCGTGGCAGGGGGCAAGGCTAACCGGCTGGCAGGACTCAGGGGCAGACTTCCGGACTGGATCCGTACGCCACGCTCCGTGGTCATTCCGTTTTGTGTGTGCGAAAAGGTTATGGAAAATCTCGAGAATAATGCCCTCAGGCGGAGCTATGATCAGCTCGTCCGCCGGGTCGATGAGAAGCCGGAGGAGATACTGCCTTTGCTCAAGGAGGTGATCATGCAGCTTGGGGAGCCGGAGGAGCTGAAATCAGCGTTTTTCAGTGCCGTTGAGGCGGAGGGGCTTGTCTGGCCTGGTGGCACCGGCAGCAACTGGGATACCGTGTGGAAGCGTATCAGGCAGATATGGGCCTCGAAGTGGAATGAGAGGGCATACTGGAGCAGAAAAAAATGGGGAATAGGCCATGAGAGCCTGATTATGGCTGTCCTGGTGCAGGAGGTAGTGGACGCAGAATACGCCTTTGTAATTCATACTAACAATCCGTTTACAGGGAACAGCGATGAAATATATGCGGAGGTGGTCCCGGGGCTGGGGGAAACATTGTGCAGCGGCAACTATCCTGGGCGGGCCTTCAGTTTCATCTGCAGCAGGAATGGTGAATTCAGCCCCGGGATTTTGTCCTATCCGGGCAAGAGCGTGGCCCTGCGGGGGGGCGGGATCATCTTCCGGTCGGATTCGAACGGTGAAGACCTGAGCAATTACGCTGGAGCCGGGCTGTATGACAGCGTGCTCATGAATCCTCCGGCAGATGAACTGCTGGATTATACGGAGATTTCTCTCCTGTGGGATGAGGATTTCAGAAACACATTCATGTGCAGGGTTGCCGAGTTGGGAATGGAAATAGAAAATGCCCTGGATGGCGCTCCGCAGGATATCGAGGGTGCCTATTCAGGAGGGCAGTACTACTGTGTGCAGACGCGCCCTCAGGTAGGCTGATACAGAACAGAATGTCTGTGATGGACAATCACGATTTATCCTATAGATAGCTGCAGATCGCCGAGTGATTACATATATGTGCGCTTTACCCAGAGACGAGTCTCAACGTATCCGGATCGGCAACCAGAGTTCCTTTTCAGCCGCTTCAGCTCTGGAGCCCTTTGAATTCGCCGTGGCCAGCGGTTTCGATGCCTTCGAGTGGTTTCCGGACAAAAAAGAATCAGGAGCAGGATGGGCCATTGAGGACATATCCGGCGAAATACGTCGCCATATCAGGGATGTAGCCCGGATGAACGATATCGTTCTGGCGGTACATGCTTCCTGGGGGGCCAACCCTCTGATCCCTGGTGGCCCTGCACTCATCATGGAAGACATTGCCTTTGCCCTGGATACAGGGGCGGGCCTCCTGAATATTCATATGTACGTTGAATCCGGGGTCGAGGCATACCTAGATGCCATCCGGCCTGTCATAGAGGGCACTGCCCGGGCAGGCATAAAACTCGCTATCGAAAACACCCCTGTCACCACTCCCGAAGATTTCAATGAATTCTTCAGCCTGCTGCACACCTCAAACAGCGAACCAAGCGGGCATGTGGGGATGTGCTTTGATCTGGGCCATGCGAATCTGTGCTCAGCCACCCATAACGATTACGTGGGTTTCCTGGACAGGCTGGCTCCGGATGTGCCTGTCATCCATATCCACATGCACGAGAATTACGGGG
>DTYO01000295.1 GCA_012961845.1 Thermodesulfobacteriaceae bacterium | reverse complement strand
CCTTTTTCAGGCTGCTTTCCCATGATCCTGTTGTATCCTTTGACGCCTATGTGGCACCGCGTACACTGCGTGGTATCCGCAAAAGCGGTATCACCGTCGTGGCATATGCCGCAGTATTTGACGTGAGTGCGGTTGCAATACATGTTCTCCATAGAGAAATCAGGTTTCTTCTGATTAGAACCTTTGACCATGCGGAACAGCTTCCTGTGACACTCTTCACAGCTAATCCCGTTTTCCTCACTGTGAATAGAGTGCTCAAATATTACCGCCTTTACAGGTTCTGTAAAAATGACCGGACCTTTCGGGGCAAAATGACATGAATCACACTGAGAATAGGCGTCGAAAGCAGTATCTCCATCATGACAGGCGCCACAATATTTTCCCTGGGAAAATACTGCCATGGTAAATTCACCGGATGCCTCTGCCGCTCCCGTCTCCATCTCAAAGATTTCATCGTGGCAACTGTCACAGTCAAGCCCCTGTTCAATGTGCAGCTCGTGATCGAACACGGCCTTGACCGGCTTTTCATACATTATCTTGCCGCCGTGTTCTTCCTCTTCCGGTTCAGCATTCTTATCCTCGGCACTGATCTGCTGGCCCAGCACCATACATATAAACAAGATAGTCAGCCCTATTATTTTAAATATCATCCTGCTTGGTACTTTCATTCTCTCTTCTCCAAATCGCCTAGAGATTTAGACATTCAAATAAAAGATGTTAGGCTTGGCACCGGTCTCCGGCCTGAGCACCCACACCGTTTTCTCCGTCTGATGAATGAGCTGATAGACTTCGCTTTCCCTTTCTGTCAGATCTCCGAACACCCTGACTTTTGCCGGACATGCCTCAGCACAGGCTGTCAGCTTTTCACCTTTTGAGAGACGGGTATCAAAACAGAAGTTACATTTATCCACGGCCCTTTTCTCTTCATTGAAGTAACGGGCATTGTATGGGCATGCCGCCATGCAAGTCTTGCATCCGATGCACTTCTTTGAATCCATAATGACTATACCGGTCTTAGGGTCTTTATGGGTGGCCATGGTAGGGCAGACCCTTACACACGGCGGATCCATGCACTGGTTACAGAGAACCGGACGGAAAATCACACTGAATCTTCCCGGAGATACTTCAATTCTCTTTTCCATTATAGTTGTGCGGTAGCCATAGGCAGGGACGTTGTTCGTCTTTACACATGCATCCATGCATCTCTCACAGTCCACACACAGATTCTGACGGATGACCATGCAATAGTGAGGTTTATATTTTGACGGCTCATACCATCTCAGATTCAGTTCATCAGCCCGGGCCCTGTCGGTCAAAAGGGAAACAGTTGACAGCATGGTGCCTCCGGCGACAACTCCGGTAATTTTCAGCCCAAGCTTCAAGAAAGCCCTGCGTTCTTTATCAGTGACGGGTCTGTTATCACCGATATGTTTATCTTTCACGGTATATTCCTCCTGAATACAGCTTTTCAATATATTTGTTTTCTGGATATAGCCAGTATCCGTCCGGAAATGAGCATGTTCTTTTCAGATCAAGGCATGTACAAAAACAGGAACATTCTTTGATCCGATATTTCGGCATTTTTCCTACTACTCACCTGCCTGGGGCTCAGACCATTTATGGACAGGTACCGGACAATCATCTGCCCCTGCAGGCAGCCTCCTGACCGTCAGTGGTGGCCGGTCTGGGTAAAGACCTTTCCGAAAAATCTTTCTCCCAGCAGGAAACCTGTCAGCGTCAGACCTATGCCACCTAGGACAACCATTATCTCTCCCATTGAGGGCGAATAACCAAGATAGCTGGGGAGATCGTCCCATCCGTAGAATACAGGCACCTGCTGCCCGGCCACAACCAGATCGTATCTTTGGAAAAAGCCACCTGCCAGGGCCATAATTGATGCAGCAAACATGATCCCCAGACTTTTCAGCCTGCTGAAAACAAGAATCAAAATCGGAATAACCAATCCAATAGCCGTCTCTATCACCCAGAAGTTAATGGAAAGAGGTCCTTTCAGTAGATTGTCAAAGGCCAAAAGCCCGAGCTCGGATCCACCAGTACGGAATGAAATCAGTTTCCAGACAGTTGCCACGCCGATAAGAAACAACGTCAAAACAAGGACCTTTCCTGCACTCTGAACCGCACGGAAAACTTCCTCACTCATTTTCTCCCCTCTTATCTTGTAAGCCAGGTGAGTGAAGATAATGATGGCAGCCGCCCCGCTCATCACCGAGGAACAGAGGAAAAATACCGGAAGCTGGGCGCCATACCAGAATGGCCTTGCTGCAAGCGTGGCGAAAACGGCTCCAAGGTTTGTGTTGGCCCCTACTTCGGCCAGAGCCCCAAGAACGCCTATAGCCACTGCAATTCCCCAGCGGGCAGTCAGTATCGCAAGAAACTCGATCGCCATGCACCCTACCGCCAGGCCGTAAAGTGTACCCATCCACCAGATATTGGAACCCAGATTAGGTGATATGACATTGTAGATAAGCATGCGCCACGGACTTACAAGCTCCATTCCTATGACTGAAAAGGCAGACATGATCGTAACGATAGACAGGTAGACCGATCTGTTGGCTAGTGGAGCAAAAGCAGTACCTCCAAATGCATGACTTATGGCCGCCAATATGCACAGACCAGTGGAAGTAATTGCAAAAAAGGCATAGGTTGAGATCAGGATGCCCCAAGGTACTTCCCGGGTTACAGCATACACATGGTGATGACCGACAATAAACGCATATAGGCCGGTTCCTAGACCCACGGCTGTCAGCAACAGTACCAGCATCGTGGTCAGGTTCACTGATGGCTTGGCAAAAGCCGGATCCGCCAAGCCGCTAACCGATAAATTGTTCTGCATGATTCTACCCCCGCATATTTTTTTTGCAGCATTCCGGATTGTTCCCTCCCGGGGACATACGGAGCTTGTTAATACTTTCCCATGCCGGTATTCTAATCCAACACCCCATTCCTGTCACCAAAATATTGTTGCCAGAAAAACAGGTTTACTGAAAATTACATGTCAAACAATTTCAACTAACTGGGACAAACAGAGATAAAAATGACAGGAGCCCTGATGAGGTCAACCAAGCAACGCAACGAAAATAAGCCCGCTGTTTATGGGTGAGCGGGCTTATCAGATTCAAGTAATTCTATGACATAAAAATTATTTTTTCTTGTGACACTCTTTACACTTGGTGGGGCCTTTTTTCTGTGCCTTATGACATCCCTTGCAGTTCTTGTGGAATGCATTCTTAGGTTTCTGAAGTTTCTCGTTGGCCAGGTCTTTGTTGTGACATGTGGCACACTTCTCTATCTTCTGGCCTTCCTTATAGGCGACCTGTTTTCCATCGGCCATGCCGTGATGACACTCTCCGCACTGTATACCTTCCTGGTGCTTCTTGTGGCTCAATGTAACCTGACCCTTTTTGCCACCCTTGAATGTGATGCTTTCAGGACCGATTTCAGAGGCGAGAGCCACGCCCGCCGTCATTAGGCCGAACAGTACTGCAACGATCGAAGATGTTACCTTTTTTGTGTTCATTCCAAAAATTCCTCCTTTAAAAAATGAATGATGATTCACCAGTCATTAATCTCTAACTGAGCTTGTGCATTTTGTCAATAAGTATTGGAGTTTTTTCCACTGCCTGTATCATATACCGGCGACGCCAGATAATATCGAAAAATACCATTGATCTGGTGAGGTTACCGCACTTCGGAACGATACCCGTGGAAGAAGGGCGGAAGGAGAAAAAAGCTATTTTAGCGAAATGCCATTTACATTTTTTTTTTCAGGTTGGTAATATTTAAAAGTTTCTATTCCCATGTTATTTGTAGTAGCCTGAAAACAACGATCGCAATCAAAGCTTGGAAACGGAGGCTCCCCTGTGAATATAGTCTATGATTCAGACCTGTCCGACGAACTGAAACCATCTGTGGAAGAAGTTATAAAGGAATCAATAACTGAACCCTGTTCATGTGGTTGTGATGAGATATATGTTTCCATACAGGACGGCAACAAAATTGATGTCAAGTGTTATGACTGCGGCACCAGTTATTTTGAGCTTGAAGTGGAAATAGAAGAGGAAGAAATTGCCACATGACCATGCCGTTAGGGCAGATCGTTTTTCACCTAGCCATGAAAATCCATGTAGAATTCAATCTACCTGGCACCGTGTAAATACATTCAGGATTCCTTTAAAAGCCAGGAATTTTATTCCGGAACAAAGCATACGAAAAAACAACATAGGACATACTGGTTATATCTAGCGGATTATTGTTTTCGTTCAACACAGTTACAGGGCAGAAGAACAGCTTTTGGAGGTGCTCTTCAGAGTTTCTCTATCTTCTATCTGTGCAACGATGACATCCTCCCCGGGCAGGCACTTCTTGATTAGGCTGCCCAGAACTTTTTTGGGCCCGAGCTCCACATAAGCAGAGATACCATGTGAATACATGCTTACAATAATTTCATACCACCTGACCGGGGCACACATCTGTTCAGTCACCATGTTTTTGAGATTTTGAGGGTCTGTCTCAGGCGATGCACTGACGTTGCAGTATACAGGCAGTCTCGCTTCCTTGAATTCCGTCTCTGCAAGCACCCGTGAAAACCTTTCAGACGCTTTTTTCATGAGAGGACTGTGAAAGGCACCGGCCACTTTCAGGGGTATTGCCCTTGCCCCCTCATTTTTGACCTCTCTGCACAAAGCATTTACAAGCGACTTTTCCCCGGTAATAATTATCTGTTCTGGTGAATTATGATTTGCCAGAGTCAGCACGCCTCCGGAAGCAACGACGGACAGCAGGGCCTTCAGCTTTTCCATATTCATTCCGATGACAGCCGCCATGCCGCCGGGGACGTTACATCCTACCTCATCCATAAGCCTGCCTCTTTCACTTACCAGGCGGAAGACGTCTTCAAGGCTGACAACCCCTGCGGCGAAGAGGGCAGGGAATTCCCCCAGGCTGTGCCCCGCAACTGCATCGGCCTCAAGACCATTGCGGGATGCAGCCAGGAAACAGACGATGTCAACAGCGGTCAGACACGGCTGAAGGTTGGACGTTCTGATAAGTTCCTTAATCGGACCGTTGATGCACAGGTCCTGGACTGGTACTCCGGTTATGGATTCCGCCACATCGAAAACATGCCCGGTATCCGGTTCATTTTCCAGGAAGTCTTTGCCCATACCCACATACTGTGATCCCTGGCCTGGAAAGACAAAAGCTGTTTTTCTCTTCATGTCAATACGCGACCTCCATGATCAGCCTCCGATTGCAGACATTCCCCTGGAACAGGAGGGGGCTCTCCGGCCTCCGGTTCTGTAACCTTCCGGTTTTTTCCTTACGGCCTGTCTGAAAAATTCGGTCAGTTCCCGTAAAGTCATCCCCTTCCTCAGGGCCTCTTTCACATTTATTTCTTCATCTGAAAAGAGACAGAGCCGCAGATGCCCCTCTGCGGTCAGCCTCAGACGATTACAGGTTCCGCAGAAGTGGTTGCTCAGTGGACTTATGAAGCCTATGCGCCCCGGAGCCCCCTCCAAGCCGTACACATTAGCCGGCCCGGCATTTGAAGACCTTGCAACCGGCTTCAGTGCACCGTAGGCCTCCTCGATCCGTTCTTTGATCTCACGACAGGACATCATTTTTTCAGGACTCCATGTGGATTTCCCGCCTATCGGCATGAATTCGATGAATCTAACCTCGAAAGGATGTTGCAAAGTAAGACCGGCAAGAGCAGGAATTTCGTCGTCGTTTATCCCCTTCATTATGACCGAGTTGATCTTTACAGGCGAAAAACCCATTTCCAGAACTGTTTCCAGAGACTTCCAGACCGAAGAAAAGAGATCCCTGCCAGTGACCGCTGCAAATCGTTCCGGCCTGAGTGAATCAAGGCTGATATTCAGGTGCCTGACACCTGCCCTGAACAATCCGCCGGCATATTTTTTGAGAAGGACCCCATTGGTGGTAAGACACAGCTCCCCAATGCCCTCAATCTTCCCAAGACGGCCAATGAGATCCATGATCCCCTGCCTGACAAGCGGTTCTCCCCCGGTCAGACGAATCTTTTTCACACCAAGCCTGGTGAGTATCTGGCATATCCTCACTATTTCCTCATAAGTAAGGATGGCTTCAGAAGGCAGCCTAGTAAAATCCTGCAGAGGCATGCAGTATCTGCACCTGAGATTGCACCTGTCTGTTACGGACAGTCTGAGATAGGTGATGCGGCGTCCATACAGATCCACCAATTTTCCGTCATTATTGCATGTTTTCAAAATATGCTCTCACGGTGCTGTATTACGGCAAGTGATCACAGGACAATCCGCCAAGACGTTCGATACAGGCTCCGGCTGCCGCCAGTTTTTCTTCAATTTTCTCATAACCGCGATCCAGATGACCGACCCCTGAAATATGGGTGGTTCCGTATGCTGCCAGACCCGCCAGCACCAGGGAGGCGCTGGCCCTGAGGTCAGTAGCCTGGACCTGAGCGCCCGTCAGCCTCCGGACTCCTCTTATTATGGCACTTCTGCCTTCAATCTTGATATCTGCCCCAAGTCGCTTGAGCTCATCCACATGCATAAAACGGTTCTCAAAAATAGTCTCGGTTATGACACTGAGACCGCCAGCCTGAACCATCAATGCCATCATCTGTGCCTGGAGATCTGTGGGGAACCCTGGATATGGCAGCGTCTTTATATCCACACTGCGGAGCTTGCCCTTCCTGCGCACCAGAAGGGCTGTCCCTGCCGTCGAAATATGCAGACCGCACTCCCTCAGCTTGGAAATAACCGCCTCCAGGTGGCCTGGATTGACGTTTTCCAGTTGGAGCTCTCCTCCAGCGGCCCCAACTGCCATCATAAAAGTCCCGGCCTCTATGCGGTCGGGTATAATCTCCCAATCTACCGGCTTCAGATCCTGCACCCCCTCAATCCTGATGGTATCCGACCCTAGGCCCCTTATCCTGGCCCCCATTTCATTGAGCATGCGCCCGAGCACCACCACTTCGGGCTCTCTGGCGGCATTCTCCAGAACAGTGGATCCCTTTGCAAGCACGGATGCCATCATAAGGTTTTCCGTACCAGTCACGGAAGGAACATCAAAATAGATTTTGGCTCCCCTGAGCCTGCCTGCCGCGGCCTCAACATATCCTTCCCTGAGTTTGAGCTTGGCTCCCATCTGTTCAAGGCCCATGAGGTGAAAATCGACAGGTCTGGCCCCTATCGCACAACCGCCAGGAAGGGACACCCTGGCCCTTCCCATCCTCGCCACAAGCGGGCCCAGCACAAGGATAGAGGCCCTCATCTTCCTGACCAGTTCATAGGGAGCCTGGTGATTGGAGAGTTTCGAGGTATCTACAGTCAGACATGGAGACTTACCACTGACAGGATCCGGACAGGCTTCGGAACCGGATCCGGTTTCTATGACGGCCCCGAGCTCCCGGAGCAGGCTGGTAAAAGTAAAGACATCATCCAGCCCTGGCACTTTGAACAGTCTAAAAGTGCCTTCAGCCAGAAGAGTGGCAGCCAGAATGGGCAGAGCAGCATTTTTGGCACCGCTTACCCTGATGACTCCCTTGAGAGGATAACCTCCCCTGACAACCAATTGATCCATGTGAGCTGTTTTCAACATCCAAAATAGAAACTGTACAAAAAACCGGTCTCCTAAACTTACATGGGGCCTGTCCCCGAGTGATTATTCCCGTTCGAAGTCAGGAAATCCGGAAAAAATCAGGCTTTGAAATTCACTAGATATTTCAGGCATAATTTATTAACGCAACGCCGGATTCCGGTGGAAAAGCCTTTTTTCGACAGACAGTTACCTGGGCTTCTTACCCTTGTGCCACAGATAAATGATTGGACTGGCGACAAATATCGAGGAATAGGTACCGACAATCACGCCTGTTAAAAGTGTAAAGGCAAAATCGTGGATGACCACACCGCCCAGCACGAACAAGCACATAACCACTGCGATGGTCGTCAACGAAGTTATTATCGTCCGGCCCACCATCTGATTTACACTCAAGTTTATCACTTGGGCAAAATCTAGTTTTCCCGCCCGGCGCAGGGTCTCTCTGATCCTGTCGAACACCACCACCGAATCGTTAATAGAATAGCCCGCCAGGGTCAGGAGGGCAGTAACGATGAGCAGGGTAATCTCAATATTGACAAGATACAGTATACCCAGAACGGCCAGGACATCATGGAGAGCGGCAGCCGCCGCAGCTACTCCGAAGCTCAGATTGAACCGGAGGGCCAAATACCCGATGATGCCTGCAAGAGATATCACGATAGCAGTGATGGCCTTGCGCCTGAGTTCAGCGCTTACGGCAGACCCGATTTCTGTCTTGCTTTCCATCTCGAAGCTGTTTTCAGGCAGATTTGACGCAAGGCCTGCTGAAATCCTGCCCTCAATGTCCTCCACTTCTGCCATGGCCTTTTTAACCCGCACTATCAATATGTTCTGCTGTGGAACCTCCTGCAAAGTATAGCCTTTGACCCCGGACTGCTCCAGAGCAGCTCTCACTGGTTTCAGCTCAAACGGTTTCTCAGCCTTGTACTGCACCATGGTGCCGCCGGCGAAATCCACTCCCAGATTGGCCGCACCCCGGGTGATCTGCACTGCGCTGAATATTCCCAGGATCACCATCATTGCCGACAGAGCCAGCGCAATATTTCTCTTTCCGATGAAATCGATACCGGGCTCCCTGAGCAGTTGCAGAAAGGAGAGATCCCTGAGAGACCTGGTGGAAAGGATCCAATCGTAAACCATCCTGGTACCGAATATGGCGGTAAACAGATTGATCACTATTCCTGCCGAAAGAGTGACTGCAAACCCCTTGATCGGCCCTGTGCCAAACAGGAACAGGGCCATGGCTGTTATCAGCGTGGTAACCTGGGCATCGACTATGGTCCAGAAGGCCTTGTCATATCCTCCGTCTATAAACGCCTTCAAGGGCTTGCCCAGGGCCTTTTCTTCACGCATCCGTTCAAAGATCAGGACATTGGAATCGATTCCCATGCCTATGGTAAGTATGATACCCGCAATGCCGGGAAGGGTAAGAGTTGCATGGAAAAGCGAGAGGACCGCCATTATGAAGAGCAGATTCAACACCATGGCCACATTGGCGATGATTCCTGAAAGGCGATAATATATAATCATGAAAAACATGACAAAACAGGCACCTATGATACCTGCCTGAAGCCCCTGCCGAATGGAATCACGCCCCAGCGAAGGCCCTACTGTCACGTTCTGTATTATCTTCACAGGCGCGGGAAGTGCCCCAGCCCTGAGTACTATGGCAAGATCCGCCGCCTCCTCATGGGTAAATGAACCGGATATCTGGGCATGTCCACCTCCTATGCGCTCCCTTATGACAGGAGCGGAACGAATCACGCCATCCAAAACAATTGCAAGGCGCTTGCCCACGTTGTCTGCTGTTATTTTCTCAAAGGTCTTTGCCCCCCTGTCAGTGAGCTCAAGGGCTACATAGGGTTCATTGAATGTACCCCCTATCCTGACATGAGCGGTCTTCACCGCATCACCCGTCATCAGGGACTTGTCCCGGAGCAGCATGGATTTCCTTGTGATCTTTCCTGTCCGGGCATCCACCTCCTTGAGAAAATAAACGGCATCGCCTCTGGGAATGAAATTTCTGAGAGCCGTATTCAGTTCCTTGATGTCGTAATTCGCCCGCAGCGTCCCGTTTTTAAGGGCCTCCCGGATTAGCCGGTTCAAATCGACCTTTACATCCTCTTCCACCAGTTTGAATTCCAGCTGGGCAGTCTGCCCTATGAGATTGAGTGCTCTGTCAGGATCCTTTACACCAGGAAGCTGAACCACGATCTCCCGTTCTCCCTGCCGGATTATGACCGGCTCCGTGACCCCGAACTGGTCGATACGATTCCGGATAATTTCTAGAGACTGATCCACGGCATTTTCTCTTATGAACTTTTCTTCCTGACCGGACATCTTCAGCTCTATTCTGGGAAACTTGCCGTTTTCTTCCGAGGAAACCACTTCGAGATTGGTAAATTCCTCTTCAAGGATCTTTTTTACTTTTTCCAGTGCACTCCTGTTGGGCAGAGTAAAAGCAATCACCTCGGGAGAGGTACCTTTTCGGGCGACAGTTGTTATCTGCCTGCGCTTCAGGGAATCCTTTAGATCCCTGGCATACAGTGCCGCTGTATTCGCAACGGCCTGATCCACGTCTACCTGGAGTATAAGGTGCATTCCCCCCTGGAGATCCAGCCCCAGCTTCAGCCCTTCCCCGTATATATTTTTTTTGAACCAGTCCGGCGTATCCTTGTAAAAGGATGGAAGTACCAGAACCACTGCCAGGATAAAAAGAGCTACCATCAACAAAAATTTCCAACGCAGACCCTTAGGCATTGTGATTATTCTCCCTAATAATTATTCAAAATCCGTCCGGAAATGAGGGCTTTCGCCTGAGATCGAGACGTCTGAAAAAAATCAGAACGCACACCAACCTGATATTCAGATCATTATTCTTCACAAGCAAGCGGGCAGGCGAAAAAACATTTCCAGGCAAACGCCAGTCACCGCAACCTGAACCGGTTCGTGCGCAGATATTGAAAAAATCTTCTATTTCCGACAGAGACTTATTAGTAAAGACATGCTTTTTTTGCAAGAATATTGTTTATCCTATCCTGATCATCGCAGATCACTGTACCCTGCAAATCAGCCGGCTGCGGCATGCTGAAATGACAGGCGCCGCTGAAGACACGGGATCTTCGACATCGAATTCCTACCGGAACAATCAAGAACAAAATCAGGGGTGGAGGAAAGCACTCAGGCCCTATTCCTGTGCAGGAAGAGGGCCTGAGGGAGAAAGGCAGCAGGGATTATCAGCCGGCAGTGACTATCGTTTCATATTGAGCAGTTCGTTGAGCATGTCGTCAGTAGTCGTGATAACCCTTGAGTTGGCCTGGAAGGCCCTCTGGGTCGTTATAAGCCTGACGAACTCTGTCCCCATGTCCACAGTCGATTGTTCAAGCGCATTGGAGGCAATGGTGCCCAAGCCGTTGGTCCTGGGAGGACCGGTAATGGGCGCTCCTGATGCCGTTGTTTCTCTCCACAGGCTACCGCCTTCTCTGGCAAGGTCGGTAGGACTGTTGAACCGTGCAAGGCTTATCTGGGCAAGTGAGATTATCCTGCCGTTTGAATAGCTTCCCGATATAACTCCTTCCGAATCAACATTCAGAGTCTCAAGGAATCCAGCTCCGAATCCATCCTGATCATAAAAAAGCGTGCTGGACCGGTTGGCATACTGGGTTGTGGTAATGGCCTCGGTATTCCACACTATCGTGGCAGCAGTTGGGTCCACAGCCCTGGCACCAAAGTTAAATTCTAAGAGCTGTGCGGAAGAATCGGCGTTGCCGCCGCCGCCGTTACCTGACGGATCCAGAAAAAAAGCGGTAAGCTGCGGATAATTGTGATCTCCAAATGTGGCATTGTGCCATGCGGAAGGACTTCCATCCGCATAGTGATAGGCTTCCAGCGTACCGAAAGATTCAATCTGCCCCTGCGAAGTAAAATTGATGGTCCCGCGCATGAGCAGGCCCTGTTCCGCAGCTGATGCAGCAGGCCCCTTGTCGTCTTCGGGGTTGCAGGTCACGAGAAATTCCCACTGACGTTCCTGACCGGCCACAGTAGGATCCTGCCTATCAAAATATACAGTGATTTCATGGGTAGTACCCAGACTGTCATATACATTGAAGGTAGTCTTGTATTCGTAATGGACATTGACTGCAAGCTCTCCCGGGAGAGAAGCTCCCCTTACAGCCAGCCAGTCTGTTGTCAGGTCGTTCGTACTGGTAGGCCCGGCCACCCCGCTGTCCAGATTGACTGTAGCGGTAGCTTGAGAAGTGGCGACCGGAGAGGATGAATTGGAGAGCTGAATGTCGCCTATGGCCCCTATGATCTCTGCAGTCCCATCAGGCTGGGTCTCCATTTCCCACCCCTGGACCCGCAGGCCTGCTGGATTTACAAGAAAGCCATATTGATCTATGTGGAACTGACCGGCCCTGGTAAAATACTGGCTGTTTTCCACATTGGGATTGGATACAATGAAAAATCCGTTTCCCCCTATGGCCAGGTCGGTGGGAGAAGACGTACTTTCGAATGATCCTTGGGTGAAAAGAGGAGCAACATCAGACATGGATGCCCCCCGTCCTACCTGGGACCCTCCCCTGGCGGTATTGAGTGATTGTGCCATTATATCCTGAAAAGTTGCGGTAGCCGCCTTAAAACCGGTGGTATTGACATTTGAAATATTGTCACCAATCACCTGCATGGCATTTCCCATGTTGATCAGGCCGCTGACTCCTGAATAAAGTGAACTTGTTAGAGCCATCTGTTCCCTCCTGTGAATATACTCTTTTATTCTGAAATCCGGTCAGCCGGAGACGATTGCCGAAACATGCCTGTATTCCCGCTGCCGGGCCGGACATCCGGCTGCATGTCATCATTAATTGTTTAGATATATTCGATATATCAGCTTGTTATCATCCATATTTCGTTTACGGAAACCAGCATTCCACTGTCCAGTCTCAACATGGGCATCTCATTTTCCTGATAATCAAGCCCAGAGACGCTTCCGGTAGTCCATGTGGATACGGATATTTCCTCTCCCTGTTCGTCTACAGCCTGCACCGCAACCATATATACGCCATCGGGAACAGAATTGCCGTCCATGTCGGTTCCATCCCAGAACAAGGGATGTCTACCCTGAGGTATCGCACCGGTTTCCCAGGTATTTACTATCTTGCCGGATGCATCGATAATGGAGACTGTGCCGGCGGCCGCAGGCCTGTCCAGCTCCACGTCAAAGGGTTTCATGCCGTTTTCGGTCAGAATCAGCAGGTTTCCGCTG
>DTYO01000294.1 GCA_012961845.1 Thermodesulfobacteriaceae bacterium | reverse complement strand
TCACGCGGCTGCACCGGACTCCAGCCCACGCGAGCAGAGCTCGCGCGGACAGGTGCCGGTGATCCGCGGGCTCCGTTATTTTTTCACACAATCAGACTTCACATGCAAAGACTATTTTTTGACAGGCACTATCTGTCCGTCGGCCACCACTTCACGCCCAGACGGCTGACCACGTTGAGTCCGCCGGGCAGAACGGCAGTGTCTGTCATTCCGACCGAATCCAGGAAACACTGGATTTCAAAAGACCGGGTTCCCGCGTTGCATATGAGAACGAGTTTCCTGTCCCGAGGCAGCTTGCGGTACCGGCTTCTCACCATGTCATACGGCATTCCGATCCACTTGTCAGCAAATTTTTCAGCAAAAGGAGCCGCTTCTTTGGGATGGCGCAGATCCAGGGCAGTCCAGTCCGGGTGATCTTCGGTTTCATTCATCCAGTCCAGGAAGTCGTGTACCGCTACTGTCCGCAGCTTTCCCGACACCAGGTTGTCCGCCACGTTTGCTGCGGCGTTCAGGATGTCCACGGCTGTTGAAAAAGGCGGGGCATAGGCCAGTTCCAGGTTGCTGAAATCACTTATTATCGCTCTTCTTTCCATGAGTCCGGCAGCCGCGTTGATTCTTGCCATCAGACCATCTCCCATGGCGCCGAAACCCTGGACGCCCAGGACCCGCCTGGTGTTCCTGTCGGCCGTGAGCTGGAGAAACAGCAGAGACTGGGTCGGGAAGAAATGTGCCCGGTCCGACTGCACGCAGAACGCATCCACTGCATCGAACCCCTCGGCCTCCGCAGCTTCGAGACTCAGTCCCGTGGCACCGACGCACACATCAAACACTTTCATGATGAAGCTGCCCACTGCGCCCTGAAAGGTGGAAGGTATGCCGGCAAGATTGTCGGCTGCTACACGGCCCTGGCGGTTGGCAATGGACCCCATGGGGGCGAATGTTTTTCTGCCGCTGACAAGATTGCATATCTCCACACAGTCACCGGCTGCATAAATGTCGGGATCCGAAGTCTGCATGCGCTGGTTTACCACGATGGCTCCCAGCGGAGATACCAGGAGACCCGCATTTTCTGCAAGCTCAGCCCTGGGCCTGACACCGGCGGCCATGATGACCAGATCCGCCTCCAATTTTCTCTTGTCAGTGACCACCCTGGTGACCCGACCCGAGTCATCTCCTTCAAATTTCCGGGCTGCTTCCCCTGTGTAGACACTGACTCCATTTTCCCTCAGATGCTGTGTGACCATGGAGGCTATAGTCCTGTCGACGATTCTGGGAAGAACCTGAGGCATGAATTCCACTATTGAGGTCTCTACTCCCCAGAGGTCTGCAAGAGCCTCGGCCATTTCAATGCCTATGGCGCCGCCACCGATTACAACGGCCTTTCCCACCCTGCCCCTTGCTATGTCCTCCTTGACAGCAATGGCTTTATGCAGGTTGCTTATAGTGTATACGCCTTCGAGGTCGTTGCCAGGAACGGGAAGCAGATTGGGCCTGCTGCCGGTGGTTATAACAAGTTTGTCGTACGGAATAGTCTCTTCAACACCGCTGCTGAGGTCTTTCACATTTACGACCTTGTTTTTTCTGTCGATGGCCGTGGCTCTTGTCAGGGTCCGGACATCCACACCTTTTGCTTCCCTGAAGAAACGCGGGTCCCTCAGCATGTGGAAGCTTGTGGATCTGAGCTCCTTTTCATCCGACACGTCTCCGGAGACGAAATAAGGTATTCCGCAACCCCCGTAGGAGATCAGGTTGTCCTGATCTATCATTGTGATCTCAGCCCCGGGCAGAAGCCTTCTGGCCCTGCAGGCCGTCTTGGGGCCTGCCGCTACCGAACCGATGATAACTATCCTCATATGAATTTCTCCCTGTTTTGTGTAAGCTGTCCGTCAGCAGGGTACCTCTGAAAAATGTTCTTATGCCCCTGTAACTATGTTGCACGAAAAACAATCCTCGAAATATTACTACAATGTCTGCGGTTGTGTTTCTTGTATGTCTTGTTCCGGAACAAAATTCCTGATTCTTAGATGTGCCCGGTAAATCCGGATAATTCGATTCACGGGTTTGCTGAAGATGTAAAGCGGAGGTGGCACAGACGTACTCTGGCACTTCAACCCCCTGACAATGCAGTAATTTTGGAAAAATCGCGAACCCTCGAGGCTCCAAGTGCAGAACACTTTTTCGTTTAATTCATGGCACCTTTCCGGTGCAGTTCCTGACTCACCACACTTTATATAACCTGCTGTATTTTAAGTCAATCAGCATTTACTTGGCTTTTGAAGCGAATAATCCGGGGTAAATGGTCTTTTTGTCCTACCTCAGCAATGAAAAAAAGCCGGAAATAGCACTTATATGCCTTTGGTCATTTGTATGAGATGCATTTATCTCGGTCGAAAATCCGCAATTACGGACAGATAACGGCAAATGGTACGCGATAGCGAATTTTTCTGTTGCACCTCCATGTGATATTAATCAGACGTGCAATTCTGCAGTTTACGGGATGTAAGATGTAATAAGTATCACAACCTCAGGTCATATGCAAAGGCCGTGAAAAAGAAAATATGATAAATTGTTCTTTTTTCCCCATAACCGTGTTGGACGAAAAAATTATCCTGGAAATATCACTAATATGTCTGCGGTTATTTTTCTTGTCCGTCTTGTTCTGGAACAGAATTCCCTATTTTTTTCGAGGTACCTTTGGGTACTTAGATCACCTAACAATGCAACAGATCTGATAAAATCGCGCTCCCCCTTGTGGATGCAAGTGCCGAACTCTTTTTCGTGGAATTCGCTGCACCTAGCTGGTGCAGTTTCTGACTCACTATGTTTCATGTAACCTGCTGTAATTTATGTTAATCAATATTTGTTTGGTTTGTGAAGCGAATAACCCGGGATTAACTGTTCGGTACGGGCTTTTACGGCACAGGAGTACAATCTGTTGCAACAATTTATCAGCAGACTGTGTCGTGCTTGCAGGCAATGGGATTGAGCTTATTATTTTTGTTTGGTAAGGTGGGTCTATGAAAAAGAGATTCCATTTGAATAGTTTAGATGAAAAATCGGAAGATCCTGCAGATTTTCCGTCACATAAAGAACTTGAGCGGGAACTGAGCGATTATCTTTCCAAGAAATACGGTGGTAAAATCAGAGTGGTGTCACAGATGGTTTTTCCCAGACAGATAGACCCGGACGGTTCAAGAAAAGACGGTGGAGACAGCAGGGAGCAGGAGGCGGAAATCCGGTTTGAACTCAAACCGGAAGAACTGGAAGAATACCTCAACGGATATGTGGTCAAGCAGGATAGGGCAAAGGCGGTCCTGGCCACAAAAGTATGTACACATTTCAACAAGATTTCCTACTTGAAAAATAGGGGAAAAGATGCTTCCCCTCTGGGAAACATAAAGAATAATATTATCCTCATAGGTCCTACCGGAGTTGGCAAGACCTATCTTATCAAGCTTATTGCCGCTAGACTGGGAGTGCCATTTGTAAAGGGAGACGCAACCAAATTCAGTGAAACCGGTTATGTTGGAGGCGACGTTGAAGATCTTATCCGGGACCTGGTGCAGGAAGCAGACGGTGATATCGAAAAGGCCAGGCACGGCATCGTCTACATAGATGAAATAGACAAGATCGCTTCCTCCCGGAATATCACCGGCCTTGATGTCTCCAGGGCAGGCGTGCAGAGGGCCCTTTTGAAACCCCTTGAAGAGACTGAAGTCGATCTCAAGGTCCCGCATGATCCGATATCTCAGCTGGAAGCTATCGAGCGCTACCGCAAAACAGGCAAGCGAGAAAAGCAGACCATCAACACCAGGAATATATTGTTTATTGTCAGTGGAGCGTTCGGCGACCTGAAAGAAATCATACGCAGGAGGCTCACGCGACAGGGGATAGGCTTCGGGGCGGATATAGATGTAATGGAAGAACAGGAATGGCTTCAATATATCAAACCTCAGGATCTGATTGAATTCGGCTTTGAAAGCGAGTTTGTTGGCAGATTCCCTGTCATAGCAGTCCTGGAGGATCTGACTGCTGATGACCTGTTTGAGATCCTCAGAAATCCTAACAGTACAGTGATCATAAGCAAGAAACAGGATTTCAGGGCATACGGTATCGATCTGAAATTTGAAGAAGATGCCATGAGGCTCCTGGCGGAACAGGCCTACCAGGAGCACACCGGAGCAAGGGCTCTAGTCAGCGTTGTGGAAAGGGCGCTTCTGCCTTTCGAGATGAAACTGCCGTCTACCGACATCAAATCTATTGTGTTGACCAGGGCGATGGTGGAAGATCCCGAGGGAGAGCTGGAAATGCTGTTGGAGAATCCGGATGAACCCGACCGGTTGCGCCGTTATGAAGCTCTCCGCGCATGGGAAGTGGACAGTCTGGAGAAACGGCTTGAAGATGAGGGGGTTCCAGGCTGGGAAGATTCCGGGATGAAACTGACTCCTGAAAGGAAGCAGCTGTTGGCCAGGATGGCGGTTCAGGAAGATCTGAACCTGAAAGATGCGGCTGAAGTGGTTCTTTTCTGGATAGAGCAAATCAAGAGTTACGAAGCGTCTTTTTTCAACCGTAGCGGCCTGAGAATTAATATACAGGATGATGCGGTTGACAAGCTGCTTGAAAACTGTCTGAGTGATCCGACTGATATCTATGCTCAGTGTGAGCGATTGTCCAGCATTCTTGAGTACGGTCTTTCCATCATCAAAGAAAAGACAGGCCGGGATCGGTTTGATATCTCAGTGGATGCGGTTGAAAACCCGGAACTCTTCATAAACGGGCTGATCCGCGGCTGTTACCGGCCTGACGTATCGGAATCTTCCTCATGAAAACATCACGTACAGTACTGCTTGTTGACCAGGACAAAAATGTGATTGAGTCGGTACGGCGAGTCACAGAATCCATGGGAATAAGATTTCTGCATGCAGAAAATGGTCAGGACGGTTTTGATATCGCCAGATCCGTGGTTCCGGATCTCGTCATCATACGCAGAAATGCCCCCGTTCTCGATGCGCTGTCCCTCAGTGTACTGCTCAAGCAGTCTGAGAATACAGGAAAAATCATCGTAATAGTCATCTGCACCGGAGCATCACCAGGGGAACGGGAGTGTTTCCAGGATGCAGGATGTTCAGGCTGTCTGGAAGAGCCTTTTACTGACAAGGATCTACAGAAGAAAATGGAGGGATGGCTGCCATGATCTTTCCTGAATACAGGCCAAGAAGGCTTCGAAGAACTGAAAATATGCGGGCCATGGTGCGCGAGACCGCACTTGTGCCAGGTCATCTGATATACCCCCTTTTCGTAGTGACAGGCAGGAATGTCAGACAGCCGATAGAGGCCATGCCGGGCTGCTGGCAGATGTCTGTTGATATGGCGGTTGAAGAGGCAAAAGAGGTTTCAGATCTGGGTATACCGGCGGTGATACTTTTCGGCATACCGGAAAAAAAGGATTCCAGGGGGAGCCAGGCCTGGGCCAGGAAGGGGATTGTCCAGAAAGCTGTTTCGGCTGTTAAAAAGGCGGTACCTGAACTGCTGGTGATAACTGATGTATGTCTGTGCGAGTATACTTCTCACGGGCACTGCGGGCTGCTTTCCGGCAGCAGGGAGAAGGGGGTCAGCATAGACAATGATTCTACCATAGAACTCCTGGCCAAAACAGCCCTGTCTCATGCGAGGGCCGGTGCCGACATCGTGGCTCCGTCAGACATGATGGACGGCAGGGTCGGTGCCATCAGAGAGAGCCTTGACAACGAAGGATTTGACCAGGTCCCCATACTGTCTTACGCTGTCAAGTATGCTTCCGCCTTTTACGGCCCATTCAGAGAAGCGGCCGAGTGCGCACCTCAGTTCGGTGACCGCCGTTCCTACCAGATGGATCCTGCCAATTCCCGCGAGGCCCTTCGTGAGGCCATGCTGGACCTTCAGGAAGGTGTCGATATCCTCATGGTCAAACCTGCAATGCCTTATCTCGACATTATCACAAGGCTAAGGCAGGAATTCAGCCTGCCCGTGGCGGCCTACCAGGTGAGCGGAGAATATTCCATGATCAAGGCTGCCGCTGAAAAAGGCTGGCTGGATGAGGAAGCAGTAATGAAGGAGTCTCTCCTCAGCCTTCGCAGGGCCGGTGCAGACATGATTGTCACCTATTTTGCCAAAGACTTTGCAAAGTTATATGCTCAAACATGAGCGGGCGGCCGGTATCTGTTCATAAATTGCCTGATTATGCCTGCATGGAACAAAGGTCATCGTTTCCGTGCAGACACCGGTTAGATTCTCTTGAAAATCCCAGCATCATTCTGTGATCAGCTGCCGGGTGCTGTGGCAGCCCTGAGGCATCCAGGGTTCCGTTTCCTGCTCTCGGGACAGGCTGTTGCACTCATGGGCACATGGGTACAGGGAACTGCCCAGAGATGGCTGGTGCTCGAACTCACTGATTCTCCATGGGCAGTGGGGCTACTCGGGGCCGTAGGCGGCCTGCCGTTTCTGCTGTTCTCTTTTTTGGGAGGCTGGCTTGCAGACAGGGTACCAAGGATTTCGGTTCTGCTCTGCGCGCAGGGCCTTGTTTTTTTCCAGGCTCTGCTTCTGGGCATACTGATTCATGGCCACAGCATTTCAGTCCTGTGGATTCTGATACTGGTGTTTTTGTTTGGATGTGGCATGGCTTTTGAGGTGCCGGCCAGGCAGTCCCTGGTTTTTGATCTCGTAGGCAGGGATGACATCACGAATGCTGTTGGTCTTCATTCCGCCGTATTCAATCTTGCGCGGTTTGCAGGGCCGGCTGTAGCAGGCTTGCTCATAACTACGGGCAACCTGGCTGGCTGTTTCTATTTCAAGGCATTTTCGGCCTTTCTGATTATAACAGTACTCATCTACGTCAAAAGAAAATACCTGTCTGCGGAAAAACTGACGGAAAAACCTGCCGCATCCGGTTTTATGAGTTCTACGACGGAGATCTTCAAGTTTGCAAGAGGTAACAGGATCGTCAGATCGGTTATTCTGATCATCCTGTCCTATGGTCTGTTGTTGCTGCCCTATTCGGTTCTTGTACCTTCACTGGGCAGAGATGTCCTGGGACTGGGGGCCGGGGAATACGGATTTCTGTGTTCTGCAAACGGCATGGGGGCGCTGCTGGGTGCAGTTGCTGCAGCAATATTCAGTAATGCCGGAAGGAGGGAGAGGTGGTGGGCTGGAACCATAATATTTCCGCTCACAATTGCCGGGCTTGGTTTTGCCAGTACGATTCACCAGGCAGCTTTTCTGCTGTTCTTGAGTGGTATTGTCATGGTGACAGTAAGCAACAGCGCTGTGAGCTTGCTCCAGCTGGAAGTCAGGGACAGCCAGCGAGGCAGGATCATGGGGCTTTTTACTACAGGCTTTATGGGGCTGTTTCCGGCGGGCTGCCTGATTCATGGAGCACTGGCGGAACTGTTGGGGGTGCGGATGACCCTGGTTACGACAGCAACCGCAGCACTTCTGGTGATTCTGCTGATTGGGAAGAGTCTGTTCAGAGACGGAGGGCTTCGTTCGAGATCCTGGCCGTGAAGGAAATGCTGTAGGAACGGCGGTGATGTTTAGAGAACAATATTTTTTATCGGCAAAGATGGGCAGACCAAGAACGGCAAGGCACCGGTAACGCACTTGAACCTAGATTATTCGGTTCGCGAGTTTGCCGAAGATATAAAGCGGAGGAGGGCAGGATTCATGAATAAACATCCG
>DTYO01000293.1 GCA_012961845.1 Thermodesulfobacteriaceae bacterium | reverse complement strand
GCGGGCTTCATTGTAATAAGCGGCGACATCGGGACGGGCAAGACCACCCTTATCAAAACCCTTCTCCAGCGGCTGAACAGTGAGACAGAAGTAGCATCCATCTTCAACACCACGGTTAAGCCCGAAGAATTTCTGGATCTGGTCCTCCAGGAATTCGAAATCGAATATACGGATGCGGGCCGTACGGAAAAACTGAACCGGCTGAACGAATTCCTGATCGGATGTTACAGCAGGGGGCTCAGAACCGTACTGATCGTGGATGAAGCCCAGAATCTTAGCCTTGAAACCCTTGAAGAAATCAGGCTGCTGTCCAACTTGCAGACCTCCAAGGAATACCTCCTGCAGATTGTACTGGTCGGGCAGCCGGAACTCAGGGACAAGCTGGCTCACCCAAGCCTTGTCCAGCTTGCCCAACGGATAGCGGTGCACTACCACCTGGCGCCCCTCACCATCGACGAAACCCGGAATTATATATGGCACCGCCTGGAAGTGGCATCTGACAGAGAGGATGTCAAGGACCTTTTCACCAATAACGCCATAGAGGCGATCTACGGATATACAAAGGGTACACCGCGCCTGATCAATATTCTCTGCGATGCCTGCCTGGTAAACGCCTTTGCAGACGAACTTACTACTGTCGACAGGAAAGTGGTGGACGAAGCGGTCCAGAGCCAGGAAGCCAGCGGCTTCTCGGCCCTGGCTACAGCCAGGACTCCGACTGCCGAAGAAACGGACACCGGAAAGAACAAAACAGTTGCGGCTGAATCTTTTGAAAACCAGGGGCTGCGGTCCCTGGAAGTCAAGGTAAGCGAACTGCAGAGCGGTCTTGTCACTCTCAACAGGCTTGTGCAGGAAAGACTTCTTGCTGAAAGGCGGGAGGCGGATGCTTCACAGAAGCAGGATATAACCGAGCTGGAAAAGGTTATCAGTAACCAGAATGCCGAAATAGACAGGCTGAAATCAGAACGAAAGGATCTTCTCAAGAGGATAGCCAGTCTGACTGCCCAGGGCCGGCAGCTGGAATCAACCGGCATCCTGCACAATGAAAATTCTGCAGGCAGTGCTGAATCTGCCGCGTCAGGGCCGGAAGAGCAGCATGATCAGTCCGCCTCTTCCGGAAACTGGTTCGACTCAGGCTCCCTGAAGCCCTGGCTGGCCTGTCTTTTTTTTTGTATAGCATTGGTTTCCGCTGCCGTCCTCTTCCACGGATCGCTCCGTGACGCAGTGTTTGAGTCTCTGGACAAGCTTCTGCTCTCAATGAGATAGATTCTGCGTTACACGGGCAGACCGCCGATTCTCTATGGTAAACGGTTTTGCCTTTGCCTTTTGATTCACCATTACATGTTGAAAGTTCGACGTTTATCAGTTTTGTTGGGAACCGACATGAGGGCGCTTTTAAAAATCAGGCATTTTGTTCCGGAACAAGGCCCACGATAAAAATAACCTCAGACATTGTGGTGATGTTTCGAGGATTATCCAGGATTATGTAGCTCGGAAGTTTGCTGAATATGCAAAACATCAGGGGCCCAGACATACCTGGACATTCCAACCTCTGATAACGCAGCAGGTTCAATAAAATTGTGAGATCTCCTCGGCTTCAGCTGCCGAACATTTCCGATAGTTTTGAAGCATCTTATGGGTAGGTCGAAAAACATGGCCTTGAATATATAATTCCATGGAACTTTTTAAAAAATTATTTGGTTCGCCAATTGAAGTACATAATTTGGGATTGTTGTTTGAGTGCAGCACAGTTACGGGACAAAAGTATAATTTTTTAGGTACCCATGCAGGATAAAGGTTTCATCAGTTAAACTCGGAGGTCTCAACGTGAAAGTAGTCATCCTTGCCGGAGGATTTGGCACCCGCATAAGCGAAGAAAGCCATTTAAGGCCAAAACCCATGGTGGAGATAGGCGGAAAGCCATTGTTGTGGCACATTATGAACATATATTCCGCCCACGGACTCAGTGAATTCATCATCGCTGCAGGTTACAAGGCAGAATATATCAAGCAGTATTTCCTGAATTTTTATGCCTTGAACAATGATCTGAGTGTGGACCTGGCAACTGGATCCATTGACATCCACTCCGGCAAACAGCCCGCATGGAAGGTACATATTGTCGATACGGGCCTCTACACCAAGACAGGAGGAAGACTCAAGCGTCTGAAGCAGTGGCTGGAAGATTCCAACACATTCATGCTGACTTATGGAGACGGGCTGGCAGACATAGACATTAAAGCCCTATTGAAATTTCACGAATCGCACGACAAGTTGGCCACTGTCACCACAGTACTGCCGCCCGGCCGCTTCGGCAGGGTGGCCTTGGAAGGCTCCAAGGTAACGCACTTCAATGAAAAAATGGATGGTGACGAGGGCTGGATAAATGGCGGATATTTCGTTCTGAATACCAGTGTGCTTGATTATATCGAAGGCGATTCAACCGTATGGGAACGTTCGCCTCTTGAAAAGCTCTCCAATGACGGACACCTGATGGGCTACAGGCACAATGGTTTCTGGTCCTGCATGGATACCCTCAAGGAAAAAAACATGCTGGAAGATCTGTGGAATTCGGGCAAAGCCCCTTGGACGGCGTACTGGAAAAATTCTGTCTGACAGGCCGTGTTTCTGATATTACGATTACTTTCTGGAGAAAAAAATGAGTTCAACCCCTTCCTGTCGTTTCTGCAATACTGCTCTTGAGCACGTCTTCGTTGACCTGGGAATGTCCCCGCTGGCCAATGCATACCTGCGCCCGGAACAGGGTGACGAGATGGAGTCCTTTTACCCCTTGTGTGTATATGTGTGTAAGAGATGTCTCCTTGTCCAACTGCCCGAATTCGAAGCACCGGAGAATATCTTTGGAGACTATGCATATTTTTCTTCATATTCAGAAAGCTGGTTAAAGCATGCCAGAGACTACACTGATTACATTATAGAGCGATTCGGC
>DTYO01000292.1 GCA_012961845.1 Thermodesulfobacteriaceae bacterium | reverse complement strand
GGAAATACTGGATCTCGGCTGTGGTACCGGCCTCGGCTCAAGGCTCTATCGTCCCTTTGCTGAAAAACTGGTGGGGGTGGATATATCCGAAAAAATGCTGGAAAAGGCGGCGGAGAAGGGCACCTATGACAGCCTGGTCTCCCTTGACATCCTGACCGACTGGAATCTGTCCATGGGGTTCGACCTGATTTACAGTGCGGATGTATTTGTTTACATAGGCGGTCTCAACAGGATATTTTCCAGTGCCTATGCCTGTATCAGGCCCGGAGGCATCATCGGTTTTTCAGCAGAGCTGCTGGAAGGCGGAGGGCAGGGTGGGTACAGGCTGAAGCGGTCAGGCCGCTATGCACATTCACTTGAATACGTAAAAGGTGTGTTGAACAGCTGCGGCTTCCGGCTTCTGGATATCGTTGAAGGTGTGCATCTGAGGCAGGAGGCTGGCAGTCCTGTAAAAGGATTTCTTGTAGCGGCGCAGAGACGCTGAGTAAATATTCAGGCATGAAAAAGATTCACATACTTCCAGCCCATATAGCAAATCAGATAGCCGCCGGCGAAGTGGTGGAGAGACCGGCTTCCATAGTCAAGGAATTCCTTGAAAATGCTATCGATGCCGGAGCGGGCCGGATCAAAGTGCATCTGGAAGATGGAGGGAAGAGACTGATAAGGGTCATCGATGACGGCTGCGGCATGGGCAGGAAAGATCTGGAGCTTTCTGTGGAGCGTCATGCAACCAGCAAGATCAGGGAAGAGAGCGACCTTGCCTCCATCCGGACCATGGGATTCCGCGGGGAGGCACTCCCGAGCATTGCGGCCGTTTCCAGACTGACCATTACGTCCAGGCCGGAGGCGGCCCTTGAAGGCTGGAGAGTGAGGGTGGTTTTCGGACGGAACAAGGCAATCACAGCGGCGGGGTGCCCACAGGGCACCGCCGTGGAAGTTGAGGATTTGTTTCTCGAAATTCCGGCACGTCTGCGGTTTCTGAAAAGGCGTGGTACCGAGCTGGGGCACGTGGCCAGGATTATTCGTATATTTGCAGTCAGTTATCCGGAGATCATGTTTGAACTATCCAGCGACGGTAGAACGGTTTTCCGGTCCCGTCCGGGGACGGAGGGTGTCGAAAGCATGTGGCCCCTGGCAGGTGACGACCTGGTGCGCAGGATGATCTCCGTCCGGGGAGGCGGTGGTGAATTATCTGTATCCGGCTATATATCTCCGCCTGAAGAGGGCAGGGCCTCTTCTTCGGGGTTTTATTTCTTTCTGAACAAGCGACCGGTCAGCAATCGTCTGCTCTGGAAGGCGCTGAATGAGGCATGCCGAGGCATTATGAGGAAAGGAATGCATCCTGTGGGAGCGCTGTTCCTGGAGATGGAACCAGGACTTGTGGATGTTAATGTGCATCCTGCCAAGCAGGAAGTACGTTTTGCCCAGCCTGATTCTGTCTTCCGGGTGATATATCATGCTGTAAAAAAGGCGATGGAGCACGGTGGGGAACTGTCTGGTCAATGCCTGCACCGGGCAGGCGCAGGAGAAAGAGAAAAGACGAATGTTCTGTATGAACAGATACAGGCAGGCCCCGGTAAAGGAAGATGTCAGGATGCCGGTTCAGTGACGTTGGGACAGGCCGTGACCGAGGCGTCGCCTGGAACGGATTTGTGTCCGCTCCCATGGGAAACTTCACTTGATGACAGCCGAGGTCACACGGACCCTGGAAGGAGAGCTGATATTGTCCGCCCTATGGGTGACGGGGAGGTACAGGCCCGTCCTTCAGGTGAAGAAGACTTAGATCCAATCGGGCAGTTGGCCGGAACATATGTCCTGGCCCAGGGAAGCAATGGGTTTGTTCTCGTGGATCAGCACGCTGCACATGAAGGGATCATATTCAAGAGACTGAAGAGAGAATTTCTTCAGAAAAAAAATCTGAATTCCCAGCCGCTGATTTTTCCTGAGATCCTGGAGAGAAACCCTGAAGATCTGGCCGGGATAAAGGAAGTTTCTTCGATCCTTAGCCAGATAGGCATAGAGGCTGAGGCATTCGGGGATTCTGAAATCGCTGTCAGGGCGGTCCCTGAGTTTATTGCCTCGGCACCCGGCACAAAGAAGATAGTAACGGAGCTGATTGACAGGGTTCTGGAACTCAGACACCGGAATGCCTCTGATCTCATGCATGAACTGCTGGCATCCATCGCATGCCACTCGGCCATCATGGCAGGGCAGAAATTGGGGCGGCAGGAGATGCAGGCCCTTCTGAAGGAGCTGTCACAGGAGGGAGTGACGCGGTGTCCTCACGGGAGACGTGTATCCTATTACATTGGCCTGGATGAGATAGAAAAATGGTTCGGAAGACGATAGGATCCGACCAGCCTGGGAAAGGGGACGTTCTCATGGCGTTTCCTGTGCTTGCCCTTACCGGCCCTACTGCTGTAGGGAAGACTGCTCTCTCCATCAGGCTTGCCCGGGAAATTCACGGAGAAATCATCAGCGTGGACTCAGTTCAGGTTTACAGGGGACTGAATATCGGCACGGCAAAACCGGGGCCTGCGGAAATGCACCGGGTTCCCCACCATCTGATAGATATACTGGAGCCGGATGAACCGTTCGATGCGGCCTATTTTGCGCGGAAGGCTGGGAGAATCATCAAATCCATGACGGCCCGGGGGAAAATACCCGTCCTGGTTGGCGGGACCGGCCTGTATCTGAAGGCACTACTGAATGGAATAGCGCCGTGCCCAGAGGCTTGTCCCAGTCTGAGAAGGGTGCTTAGGGATCTGGCACAGGATTATGGAAAGATGTATTTATACGATTTACTGGCTGATATCGATCCGGAATCAGGCAGAAGAATCCATCCAATGGACCTCTTCAGGGTAATCAGGGCCCTTGAAGTATATTTTCTTACCGGTGAATCCATATCGACCTGGCACAGAAAGGACGGATCCGTTTTGAAGAGAGCCTTTCCATGCATCAAGATAGGCCTGGTCCGTTCCAGGGAAGAACTGTACAGGCGAATAGACCGAAGAGTGGACGTCATGATGAGAGAAGGCTTGGTGGAAGAGGTCAGAGACCTCTTGGCCCGAGGATATTCTCCCGGCCTGAAACCACTGCAGTCCATCGGATACAGGCATATCATCAGCTTTCTCCGTGGGGAAATGAGCTTCCGGGAGGCTGTAAGGCAGATGAAAAGAGACACAAGGCGTTACTGCAGGCGGCAGTTGACATGGCTGAGGAAAGATCCTGAAATCAGGTGGTTCAACCCGGATCTGCTAATGCAGTCGTCGTATGTATGGAGGAAGATAATGGGGGCTGACCGGACCACAAAGTGAATATTCCAAACTTTCTGACACTTTTCAGGATTATTCTTACGCCGGTCCTTGTGATACTGTTGATAGACGGCAGGTTGTTCGAGGCCCTGGCCGTGTTTACAATCGCTGGGGTGACCGACGGCCTGGACGGCCTCATAGCAAGGTGGATGAATCAGAAGACCAGGCTGGGCGCGATTCTGGACCCCATCGCCGACAAGCTCCTGCTGACATCTGTATTCGTGACTATGGCGGTCCTGGGATATCTGCCCACATGGCTTGCCGTGACAGTAATCAGCAGGGACGTGATCATTGTTTTCGGCGTACTGATTCTTTTTCTGTTCCAGGGAAGCACAGATATCAGCCCTTCTATACTGAGCAAAACGACCACACTTGTTCAGCTCTGTACGCTGTTCACAGTAATGGTCAACAAGGTTATGGGGCTGCTGGACACCGTCCTGGTCCCGCTGTTTGTTACGGCGGCTGTGCTGACAGTGGTTTCAGGGCTTCACTACATGTACTTGGGTATCAGGCTGCTCACCGCTGTGGAAGAGACCTGACTCAGGGACAGGCGCGATTAGCCGGTCAGTACGGAAAAGAGGCTTTCCAACCTGCTGCGGTCCTTCATGTAGGCTGTTTCCATTTCCTGCAGGGTCTCCCAGTCCAGTGACAGTACCTTGAGCAGTCCGTCATCAGGCGGTTCCGGGGACAACCTGAAAATCCCCATGTCCATGGAGTTGACCAGATAGTTGGCCAGTGAGATTATGGCTAGATATCTTGGAGGGGTAAATTTATCCATGGGTGCGTGATGGCGCAGAGTCACCACTTGGAACGGTTCGGGCAGTTCCCACTTTTCCGCTAGTTTGCTGCCCCAGAGCTGGTGATCCACGCCCCATGAAGCCTCTGTCAGATCCCTGGTTAGGTCCGTTTCTTCTGTTATGGATCTGTAAACCTGGGGTGCCTGGGCCAGGAGCACCAGCCACCCTATGTCGTGAAGCAGTCCCAGAGTATAGAGATCTGGTTCTTCTTCGACACCCTGCGACAGATCTTGGGCCACCATTGCAACAGCCAGCATATGGTGCCATAGTTTTTTTGCAAGCGGCCGCACTTCCATAGGTACCGTGAGAAATCGCTCGGTCATGACTGCACCCAGCGCTATATGCTTTACTTCACTCATCCCCAGCAGAACGGTTGCATGTCTGATAGAGGTGATTTCCATGTTCAGGGCATAGTAGGCGCTGTTTACCGCCTTGAGCAGTCTGATGGTCAGTGTAGGGTCCTGACCTATGAGCTCGGCCAGTTCCATGGGTTCGACAGTGTCGTTTCCAACCATTGACAGCAGCCGGTGGGCAATAGACGGCAGAGTGGGGAGTTCATCACTGGCCCAGTCGATGGCCAGAAGCTCTTGCCGGGTTTCAAGCATTCATCTATACCTCCTGAAAGCTTTATCGGAATTTTATAAAAATCCATCACGATATCCGTCCATCATTTACAGTCTGCCGGGTCCGGCTCTCAAGTCCATGAGGATGGCGGTGGTGTTGTTCAGATCAATTAGACAGGGGATACCCTGAAAATAATCACCTGCGAGGGAACATGCCTGAAGTGGGGCAATCGACGGAACGGCCTATTCCGTCACCATGAGAGAACATTCTGAGACGGAGGGCATAGTGGGGATTCAAACATGCTGAGACCGCATGGCATCACATCGGCATGATACCGTGTCTGCTCTGGCAGGTCCTGAGACACCGCGGGAGACATATGAAAAAAGCCGTATGCCGCCGCCTATGCTTCTCTCCTGCCTGATCCGTCTGCCGGGTCCGGCTCCGGCCGGTTTTTCAGAAAAGGTCTGAACAGATCTATGGGCATGGGAAACAATGTAGTCGAGTTGTTTTCAGCGGCTACTTCCCGGAGAGTCTGGAGATATCTCAGCTGCAGTGCGGCAGGAGTTTCTTCTATGATACGGGCGGCTTCCGCCAGCTTCTGGGCGGCCTGGAATTCTCCTTCCGCATTGATGATCTTGGACCTTCTTTCTCTTTCCGCTTCTGCCTGCTTTGCCATGGCACGCTTCATCTCATCAGGAAGGTCTATCTCCTTTACCTCCACCTTGCTGACCTTGACACCCCACGGCTCGGTATCGAGATCCAGTATGTCCTGTATCCTGGCGTTTATTTTTTCTCGTTCGGAAAGCAGCTCGTCCAGGTCGGCCTGTCCGCATACACTCCTCAGGGTGGTCTGGGCCAGCTGGGACGTGGCGAACAGATAGTCCTCTACCTCTATTACCGCCTTGACTGCGTCGAGGATCCTGAAATATACCACTGCACTGACCTTAACAGAGACATTGTCCCGGGTGATTATGTCCTGGGGCGGAACATCCAGGGTTATCGTCCTGAGATCAACCTTCTGCATTTTATCTATGACCGGAATGAGAATGATGAGGCCGGGGCCTTTTGCCTTCAGGACTCTTCCAAGCCTGAAGATTACCCCTCTCTGGTATTCATTCAGTATCCGTATGGCGGATGCCAGAAAAGTGACTGTCAAAAAAAGCAGGATGCCAGCGGAAATAGTCATTTTTTCCCTCCCTCTACCTTTGTTACGCGGAGTTTAAGCCCCTTGATGTCGGTTACTTCCACTTCTGAGCCCACCGGTATTTTGTCATCGCTGGCTGCATGCCACAACTCACCGTGGAGAAACACCAGCCCCCCTTCAGGGCTCACAGTCTTCCTGACCGTCCCTGTTTCACCAATCAGCCCGCCCCTTCCCGACCTGGGCCTGGAAAGAGTGGCCCTGGTGGCGAGGTATGCGATGAGTGCAAAGAAAGAACCGACGACCAGTATTGTGGGCCACAGGATCCCGGCCGTTACGGAAATCCCGGTTGCAGGGGTATCAAAGAACATCAGAGAGCCCATGACAAGGGCGACCAGACCTGCAGCCCCCAGTATGCCATAGCTGACAATCAATATCTCCATGATGAAGAGTACAGCCGCGAGAATCAGGAGCAGGATGCCGGCTGCGCTGACGGGAAGGGTCTGAAGGGAGAACAGACCTAGGAGCAGACAGAGAGCGCCTATGGCTCCGGAGAAAATCGCCCCTGGATTGGCAAACTCGAAATAGAGCCCTAACATTCCGAGCATCATCAGCAGGTAGGCGATATCGGGATCGGCAATGGTCCTGAGGATCCGTTCTCTGAGGTTTTCCCTTATCGGTACGATATTCCTGGCCCTGATGTCCAGAACGACCTCTCTCTCCGGGAGGCGGACAGTTCTGCCCTCCATCTGCCTGAGCAGATCGTCAAGATCCCTGGCAATCATGTCTATGACTCCCAGCTCCTCTGCTTCTATGGCTGATGAGGAGATGCTTTCCCGGACCGCCCGCTCGGCCCAGGTGGCATTTCTGCCCTGTTCAGAGGCAATGCTCCTAGCCATGGCGGCCAGATCGTTCTCAGTCTTTTCAGCCATTGTCTCGTCTTCATCCCGGCCGCTTCCAGGGGACACCGGGTGTGCAGCCCCGATATTGGTCCCAGGTGCCATGGCGGCGATGTCTGCCGCAAGGGTGAGGAGGGCACCGGCGGATGCGGCCTGTGCCCCTGAGGGCGCCACATAGACCACTATCGGGGAAGAAGATGCCATGATTTCCTGGACGATGTCCCTGAGAGAAGCAACCAAGCCGCCCGGCGTATCGAGCTGGATTATCAGACATGCATCGGTCGAGGCATGCGTCTTTCTGACGGCCCGCCGGATGAGTTCGGTGGTCCCGGGGTTGATGCTCCCCTC
>DTYO01000291.1 GCA_012961845.1 Thermodesulfobacteriaceae bacterium | reverse complement strand
GACATCCTGCAAAATGTACACATCGTCTGCTGGGATCACTGCCGTCGATGGGCAGGAGAAACCTGGTGAGAATTTGAAAATCGTTTGAACTCATGATTCATTGCTCCTTGTCTTAATAGAACAACAGCAGCCACACGTTGGCTATGGCTACACTGATGATCATATATAAAAAAGCCACTTTCATGAAACCGAAGAACTTGATGGGATGTCCTGCAGCCTCTGCGATTCCGAGTGTCACTACATTGGCGCTGGCTCCGATCATGGTGCCGTTTCCACCGAAACAGGCTCCAAGGGCAAGGGCCCACCACAGCACCCCTGATTCAGCGCCTGGAATGACTTTGGTGAGGTATGCGACTATGGGCAGCATGGTTGCGGTGAAGGGGATATTGTCAACGAAGGCGCTCATTATGGCGGATACCCAGATAATAAGGCAGATGGCCATGGTCAGATCGCCTGCTGACAGCTTCATTACCCAGTCTGCAATCATGGCGAGCAGACCGGTTTCCTCCACTCCTCCCACAAGAATGAACAGGAACATGAAAAACAGAAGTGTCGTCCATTCGATATCCTTTTCAATAAGTTCCAGCAGGTCGATTCGATTGGTGACCAGTGCATAGGTAAACAGAAGAGAGGCCCCGAACAGGGCGGCTATGCTGACTTCCATGTGCCATATCCCATGGGTCAGGAACAGGAATATGGTTATTGCCATGACAATGAGACCGACGGTCAGAAGCATGCGGTCTGTTATCCTGTATTCTTCCCGGAGCTTTTCGATGAAACCTTCTATATCTTCTATCTTTGCACCGGCATAGGCCCTGCCGTAAAAGAGCTTTGTGTATCCGAAGAGGACGACCATGGAGATCAATACAGCGGGTGTGAGGTTCGTTACGAATTCCATGAATGTGAGACCTGCGTAAGAACCTATCATAATGTTGGGTGGGTCACCGATCAGAGTAGCCGTTCCTCCGATGTTGGATGCCAGGATCTCTGGAATCAGCAGGGCGATCGGGCTGATTCCCAGCGACAGGGCAATCTCGATAGTGACAGGCGTGAGTAGCAGCATGGTGGTGACATTGTCCAAGAAGGCGGATGATACCGCGGTGAAGATCATGAGTATCAGGGAAAGAGCGACGACATTCCCCCGGGCAAGCTGGTAGGATTTATAGGCACACCACTGAAACACTCCGGTGTGTTTCAGAATCCCCACGATAATCATCATGCCCATGAGTAGAAAGACCACGTTCATGTCGATTGCGTGGATTGCACTCTCGTATGAAAGAATATGGTAATCAGGATTGAGTGTGCCGACGGTATAGCTGACTACCAGCATTATTGATGCGCCAAGCATGGCCGCCAGAGTTCTGTGAAGGAGTTCGAACGATATGAGTATATACGCCAGGACGAAGACAACAGTGGCTATCCAGAATGCAGGTCCAAGAGTCCGCTCGAGCGTTATGTTCAGATTCACATGGTGTTCGCTACCTTTTGATGCCACATGATCTATGGGAACCGGGATTTTCATCTTTGCAAAACTGGTTTTTTGGACAGACAGTACTTTCTGGCCCCTGGAGAATTTTTCTCTGGAGAGTTTCAGCGTGATCTGGAATGAACCGTCGGAAGCCGTCATGAGCCCGTGCACGCCGTGTCCGCCGCCATGTTTTATATCGGCTTCATATGGCTCACCATCGATGAATACTTCAAGATGGGCTTCAGGAACCGGCTCCCCGTGGCTGTCCGTGACTGTCCCGTAGACATAAAGGACCTCCTGATCCCTGTGCAGTTTGTCCGTATTGTGCGTATCCTGTGAGGCGATGCATTGCCCTGAGAGAAAACACGAAATAAGAAACAGCGCCATAAACAATTTCAAACCGGCTGAAAGGTGAGAAATGCTGTTTGCTGACCATGACTGTGTGAGATGTCTTGTTTCGATCATGTTCACGATTCCTTTTTCAGCACCACTATTTTACTTGTGAAGGACAGTAATAATACCTGTATCTTACTTATCTGATTTTTGCATCATGTTCAAATATAACTTCACTGTTCCAGGCTCAAGTGTCTGAAGGCTTTCCTGATGCGGCTTCATCAATTCCTGAAAGATATCTGAACAGGCGTTTTTTTCTTTCACTCCAATGTTCATCAGGTCTGCAGTGTGAAGATGGATTCCGGATCAGATGGGAAAAACAGATTCTTTCTGTTTATGCTCAGGCTCCTCGATGATCGTCCGCCTTACATCTTAGGCAAACTCGCGAAACGAATTATCTGGTGTTGATACCCCGATTTCAATTCCGGGATTTGACATCTGCGCACTCGCATCTCCAGTTTCTTTCCGCCAGGCGCCAGAGATCAAGAATGCCGAGGTTCGCGATAATCCTGCGGGATTGGTCCACTATGGGAATTTCTTTGATGTTCCCATCGAGCATCAGTTCAATTACCTCGTCCAGGTTGTCCTCCTTCCTGGCAAAAATTATCCTCGGATCCATTATGTCTGATATGTGTTCGCAGGCGATGCTGGTCAGCAGTCTCCTGGTGGAGAACTGGGAGCCCCTCTTCGCAGCACATATCATTCGTATGAGGCGGCCCGGAGAAACTCCTCCCACAAGGCGTCCATTCTTGTCTACCACGTATATCTCGCGCACTTGGGGAGTTTCCATCAGTTTTTCCGCCACACTGCCTATGGGCAGGCCGGCATGGACTCTTATGCAGGGAAGCGAGTCAGCCTTGTCCAGGATATCTTTGATTTTCATTTTTCTGTCTTTCCAAGTTCGGTCAAATGGATTCTCTCGCTTTTTTTATGACATAGGTTACCATGGGTGGGGCTATCAATTCGTTCAATATTACTGATCCGATTACTGCGTTTACCACTATGTCGCTGATTTCCCGGGGGAAGAAATCTTCTGCCAGCAGGACGAGACCGACGGTTACACCTGCCTGGGGAAAGAGCCCCATGCCAAGATATCTGCGGACTGTTGCAGAGGCGTTCGAAATCCTGGCTCCGACCCAGGTTCCCAGCTGCTTGCCCACCATCCTGACTATCAGTATTGTCACTGCCAGGAAACCTGCGGCCTTGAGCACGGAAAGGTCCAGGTGGGCCCCTGCCAGGCTGAAAAAAAGACCGAAAATCGGTTCTTCAACCTGTTCGACAGAGTGGAACAGCTGTTGGTGCCTGCTTTCAAAATTGGCCACAAAAAAACCGGCTACCATGTTGGCCAGCAGAGGGGATGTATGCAGTACAACCGCTGCTCCACTTGTAATGCAGATACAGCCGAATACCGCCATGATCACCGTTTCCCTGCGGCGTGCAAGCTTGGCTGAATATTTGAGTCCGGTTCCAGACAGAAGGCCGAGTGTGATTGCCGTAGATATCTCTATGGCTGGATGCAGTGCCATGCTGTAAATGGAAACCGAGTCCGGATTTAGAAAATTTACGGCCACGGCGCCTGCAAGGGCAAAAAGGATTATGGTCAGGCCGTCATCCAGAGCGATTACTCCCAGTAGTGTCTGGATGAAAGGTCCCCTGGCCCTGAGTTCCGAAATGATTGCCAGGACAGCTCCAGGGGCTGTGGCTGCCGATATTGCGCCGATGACCAGGGCAACCGCCCAGTTGACCCGGTCGGGCTCCAGATCTAAATTGCCGAAGTCGGTCAGTACCGGCAGCAGAATCACAAGGCTTGCAGCAGTAATCAGAAAAGCTCCGGCGGCCTGAACGACGGTTATCCACAGGATGTTTCTGCCCAGATGCCTGAGGTGCTGGTACACAAGGCTGCCTCCTATGGAAAATGCAATTACACCGAGAGATACCTCGGTTATAGGGCTCAGGTCGCGGTTGACCATGTCCCTGGACATGATGCCTAAAAAAGATGAGCTGAGCACCATCCCTGCCAGGAGGTAACCGCTTATCCTGGGCAGTTTTACGGCATTGGCTGCGCGGCCTCCAAAAAAGGATGCTACCAGAAGGATTCCCACAGCCAGGAGGGGATTGTCAACCAAATCAGTACACCTCGCATCCGTCTATGAGCCATTGTTCCAGCAGGTCAAGCACATCCAGGGCACCAGCGAATTTTTCATTCCTATCAAGTACTGCCATATCCAAACAGTCTGCCTCCATCATCCATTCCATGATTTTGTGTAGAGAATCATCCTCATGGCACACAGGGGTATATGTGTCCATGATTTCGGATGCCATACCCGACGAAAAAATCTCCATGATATCTTCAGAAAGGACTATGGTGTCACTCAGCCTGCGCGCAAGAAAATGACGGAATATCAGCTCATTGAGGTCGTGAAGAGTGATGCAGCCCTTGAGGTTTCCGGATCTGTCTACAACATATACGATTCTGTGCCGCTGGCCGCTGAGCATAGACTTCACCACGTCTCTCAGATTGTTGTCTGGAAGAACGGTGGCAGGCCGGTGTCTGCGTTTTAAATGATACAGGCAGTCTTTGACAGTTGATCTTGATACCGACATTTTCCCTCGCCTATATTAATGCGCCTATGTTGTGGACAGTTCCTGCCTCCACCTGTTCCAAGGTCATGGCGCAGACAGTTTCTGTACCTGACCGGTAACAGCAAGATTGAACAAATCCCAACCCGGACTCCTGACATGTGATCCTCGACCGGGGGACTGCATAAAGAAGGCGGCGGCCTCACCTCCCTGATTCAGACAACCCGCCGGTGCAGCGTATGCAGTGCCCTGTGAAGGCCTACATTTGTCCGGATAACTCCGCCAGCTCGTCTGCCAGTATACGCAGATGTTGCTCTTCATCCCGGGAAAGATCCAAAAAAACTTTCCTGGTTTCATCCCCGGTACTTTTTCTGGCCATGCGCTGGTACAGATCCTGAGCCTGGGCCTCAAGGGTCATTGCAAACTGGAGACAGTCTTCAGGTGTGGTCAACTGTGAACCGAGCCGTGGATAGATATCCGAAATCTGGAAACCGCCTTCAACCGCTTTTCCCTTTCCCTGGGAATTCCGCATGGAAAAATCGTCTTCCTCTGAGAGGCCTGCTCCGGTCGTCTTCCTGATTTTTGCCATGTGCCCCTGTTCGAAGGCTGCGAGCTTGCGAAGCAGCTCAGCGACAGAAGCCTGCTCGGCATCATCTGCAAGAGCCAGGTAAAGCTGACGCAGTCCATCTTCCATGGAATATGCAAGTGACAGGGCGTTTTTAAAGTCTTCGTCTCCCATGAGGAGCTCCAGCCCTAATTTTTCCAGGCCTGTAGCCTTGAGACCATCCCATGCCCTGATGCCCCCGGCCAAGTTGTAGACCTCTTCAAATCCTTTTCCAGACAGGAATTGCGCAGCAGCCCTGCTGCGTACTCCAGCAGCTCAATAGGCTATAACCGGTTTTTCAGGGTCGAGTTCGTCAAGTCTGGCGGGAAGCCGGGAGAGTGGGATCAGTTTTGCGCCGGGGATGTGTCCGCGCTCATATTCCTTTTCCTGCCTGACATCCAGCAGTGTGTATTCACCGGGGCTGTGCTGTGCCATGAATTTTCTTGCCTGATCGGAGCTCATGTTCCTTACAGGTTTAAGAAACTGTTTTAGCTTCATGATCCATGGACCTCCATATGTTTAGACAAATCTTCTTGTGACCAGCTGGTCTGTTTCCATATTATCGGTTGCTGCTGTTTCCTTCAAATCTCCGGGTCCGGGAAACATGCCCTTCCCTTGAAACCGAAAAAAAACTTCAGGCCCTTTTTCATCCTTTCTGAAAAAATCTTTTTGGACATCAGATTGCCCACAACCATCTTGTTTATTTCTCCAAGGGTGGGGTAGGGATAAACTGCGGAGGCCAGGGAAAGGAGCTTTACGCCCCCGTTCAATGCCGCCACCCATTCGCACAGCAGGTCGCCGGCACGGGGGCCGAAGATCTGGACTCCCACAGGCTTTTCGTTTTTGTTCAGGATCAATTTGATTCTGCCTGTGTGATTTCCATCTGTGAGGCTTCTGTCATTGTTGCTGAATTTTTCGGTCCATACAGAGTAATCCAGGCCTGCCTCCATGGCGGCTTTTTCGTTCATACCCATGCAGGCAAGTTCCGGATGCGTATAGGTACACCACGGCATGAATGAATAGTTCGTCTTCCTTGGGAAGCGGAAGACCGCATTGCTGACCACAATGCTTCCTTCGTACCCTGCGGCATGGGTAAACTGATATCTGCCGATCACGTCTCCAGCTGCAAAAATGTGTCTGTGGGTGGTCCTAAGCCGTCTGTCAACCTTGATTCCTCTTCTGTCCACAGCAACACCAATCTTTTCAAGGCCGAGACTGCCTGTGTTGGCCGTCCTTCCCGTGGCTACCAGTATGGCGTCAGCCTCAAGATCCGAAATATTCCCTCCGGCACCTGTTCTGATTCTTACCGTATTCCTGCTGCCGGTGCCCTTTATGGACACCACTGTGGATGCCAGATGGAACGAAACTCCTTCCCTGGCCAGGACCGCCATGACAAGGTCTGCCATGTCCCTGTCTTCCCTTGAGAGTATCTGGTCGCTCCTCTGGACAACTGTTACCTTCGTGCCCAGCCTGTTGAATGCCTGGGCCATCTCTATGGCAACCGGGCCGGCGCCAAGGATCAGCATTGAACCTGGCAGCCTGTCTATGGAAAACAGTTCTTTATTAGTCAGAAACGATATGGAATTGAGGCCTTCGATGGAAGGGATGCCGGGCGAGGAACCGGTGGCGATTACCCACCTGCGGGCCGAAATTTTTTTTTCGCCTGTGTCAACAGTGTGCTCGTCAGTGAATTCAGGCCTGCCGAATTCGACTCCGGCTCCAAGAGAACAGAAACGCTCCACTGAATCGTGTTGCTGTATTTCTGCTATCACCTGTTTGATTCTGGCAGAGACCGCCTGAAAATCCACCGGAGGCACACTTATCTTAGGCAGTCCGAAGTCCTGGGTCTGCCTCATCATGTGGCAGACATGAGACGTCCTGATGAGGGTTTTGCTGGGGACGCATCCGTAATGAAGGCAGTCGCCCCCCAGCGCGTGTTCCTTTTCGATGATCAGTGTTTTTGCACCAATCTGTGCAGCTCCTGCCGCAACCGTTAGACCTGCGGCCCCGCCTCCGATGATCCCGATGTCATAGTCGTATTTCGTCATGCAGATTTTCCGATCTTTCTGGAGCGCCACATGGAGACACATTTCCTGGCGGCAAGGGGAATGATGCCCAGAAGCACGAATGCGGTTATCAGCCTGGCAGACATGATGTCCGACACTTCCTGTATTCTGCCAAGCTCCCTGCCGGCGTTTACATAGACAATGGTACCGGGAAGCATGCCTGCCTGTGAAATCAGAAAAAAAGTCCTGACAGGCATGTCTGTGAGGCCCATCAGGAGATTGATGACAAAAAAGGGGAAGACAGGGATCAGACGGAGACTGAAGAGATAGAAGGCTCCTTCCCGTCGGATACCCTGATTCACTGTATGGAGTCTGTCTCCAAACTTTTCCTGTACCCAGTCTCTGAAAAGGAAACGGGAGGACAGAAAAGCCAGTGTGGCTCCAAACGTACTGGCAAAAGAGACCGCTACGGTTCCGGCGACGAGGCCCAGTACGGCGCCTCCAGCCATGGTCATTACAGCCGCTCCCGGAATAGACAGGGCCGTTACAATGGTATAAATGCCCATGTAGGAAGCGGTCACAGCGATCCTGTGATGCATATAGAGTGCCTGAAGGGTATCTCTGGACTGTTTGAGGCAGGAGAGAGTCAGATAGTGGTCAAGGCCCAGAAGTCTGACGGCGGCAACAGCGGTAATGAACAGTCCGATCAAGATGATTTTTCCTACAATATTCTTTTTCAATGCTGATTATCCG
>DTYO01000290.1 GCA_012961845.1 Thermodesulfobacteriaceae bacterium | reverse complement strand
CGTATGCCCTTCACCTCGTCAGAGGCATCCTTTTCTTCCACTATTTCCCGCAGTTCCAACCAAGATGATCCGCCACGAACGATCCGTCCATATCCGGCTGCATCTTGAAATTCAGCTGTCAGCACCGACAAATCCGCACCAGAAGCTTCATGTTCATGCATGAAATGCAGGAGAGATTCACTGGTCAACAGGGGAGTATCACCACACAGTATCAGGACATCTCCGCTGAAGCTCCTCAGTTCTGAATCCGCACATCTCACTGCATGCCCGGTTCCCAGCTGTTCCTCCTGCCGTACCTTTACCACTTTACCGTGGCTGTCGAGGTATTTCTCCACTATGGAGCTTCCATGCCCGGTAACCACAATATTAATTTCTGTATTCAGCGTACCAATAATATCCAGAACATGTCCTATGAGGGGTTTTCCCAGCAGCTGGTGCATAACTTTGGGAAGGTCGGATTTCATCCTGGTCCCCCTGCCTGCCGACAGCACTATGGACGCCCATTTTTTATCCATCATTCCCTAGGCCACCTTTCCTTGTTGGTTTCCTCCAATACGCAAAAAGGGCAAGCCTAAGCTTGCCCTTTTCATATATGAGTTTCTTCAGTCTGTTTCAGGTCTGATGCCCTGCAATTCTCAGCCTGGTCATGGCCCTGGTCAAGGCCGCCTGAGCACGGGCCATGTCTATTTTTTCCCTGTGGGCATCGGCTTCTGCCAACCGGCGCTCAGCCCTTTCCTTCGCCCGCAGAGCCCGGTCTATGTCTATCTCCTCGGCTCTCTCAACCGACTCTGCCAGAAGAGTGATACGGTTGTTACTGGACACCTCGCAGAATCCGCCGCTTACAGCCATCCGTGTAGAATCACCGCCCGTTGCATACCTCATCTCACCGGACTTCAAGGTGGCTATCAGGGGCGCGTGATTTGCCATCACCCCGAATACTCCATCCGCCCCAGGAATAGTAGCTAGATCCACTTCCTGACTGACGACCAGCTTCGTTGGAGTGACAATCTCTAATAATATCTGATTTGCCATGATATTTCCCGTTTACCTGCCTATACCCCGGCGTAGTTGCAGTCGGGGTAAATCATTTGATTAAAACCTACCCCTTCGCAGCCTTTTCTACGGCTTCCTCTATATTTCCTACCATATAGAACGCCTGCTCAGGCAGCTCGTCATGTTTTCCTTCAAGTATTTCCTTAAAGCCGCGTACGGTATCCTCGACCTTGCAGTATTTCCCAGGCATTCCGGTAAAAGTTTCGGCTACGTGGAACGGCTGGGACAGATACCGCTGTATTTTCCTCGCCCTCTGCACTGTGAGCTTGTCTTCATCTGACAACTCGTCCATACCGAGAATTGCTATGATATCCTGAAGATCCTTGTATTTCTGAAGGGTCTGCTGCACCTGTCTCGCTACCGAATAGTGCTCTTCACCCAGGACGTTGGGATCCAGAATTCTTGAGGTAGAGTCCAGAGGATCCACAGCAGGATAAATACCAAGCTCTGCAATCTGCCTCGAGAGAACGACTGTACCGTCCAGGTGGGCAAAGGTGGTGGCAGGCGCAGGGTCAGTAAGGTCATCAGCAGGCACATACACGCATTCCACCGCTGTAATCGAACCTTTGGTAGTCGATGTGATCCTTTCCTGAAGAGCTCCAAGGTCGGTAGCCAGAGTAGGCTGATAACCAACAGCCGATGGAATACGGCCCAAAAGTGCTGAGACTTCTGAACCTGCCTGAGTGAACCTGAAGATATTGTCGATAAAGAACAGAACGTCCTGTCCTTCTTCATCGCGGAAATACTCTGCGGCGGTCAGGCCAGTAAGTCCAATTCTGGCCCTGGCTCCCGGTGGCTCGGTCATCTGGCCGTAAATCAGAGCAGCCTTGGGGAGGACCCCTGAGTCCTTCATTTCATGGTACAGGTCATTGCCTTCCCTGGTCCTCTCGCCGGCACCGCAGAACACTGAAATTCCGCCGTGCTGCATGGCGATATTGTGAACCATTTCCATCATGATGACTGTCTTACCGCAACCGGCTCCTCCGAAGAGTCCCATTTTTCCGCCCCGGGGGAAGGGCACCAGAAGATCAATAACCTTTATTCCTGTCTCCAGAACATTGACTGTGGTGTCCTGCTCCACGAACTCCGGAGCCTTGCGGTGAATCGGTGCCTCATGTGTGCGGTCTACGTCGCCTAGGCCGTCCACAGGTTTCCCCACAACATTCATGATCCTGCCGAGTGTTGCAGGCCCAACCGGGATCTTGATCGGCTCCCCCGTGTTTTTTGCTTCCATACCCCTGACAAGTCCGTCTGTTGTATCCATGGCAATACACCTCACCACGTTGTCTCCGAGATGCTGCGCCACCTCAATAACAAGATTGTCCGGACTGTCGTCGATTGCAGGGTTGGTCACCAGGAGTCCATTAAGTATATCCGGCAACTGGCCGGCCTCAAACTCCACATCCACTACTGGCCCGATAACCTGGGCAATTTTTCCTACATTTTCATTCGCCATGTCTGTATTTTCCTCCCCGGGCACCGTCAGCGGCCCGAAATATTATATTTTACCTATCAGCCCTTCAAGGCCTCAGCTCCACCTACGATATCCATGAGTTCGCCGGTGATGGCACCCTGTCTGGCCTTGTTGTAAACCAGAGTGAGTTCCTGGATCATGTCGTCACAGGCCTTTGTAGCATTATCCATGGCCGTCATCCTGGAGGCCTGCTCGCTGGCTCCTGTTTCCAGCATGGCTGCCATGATCTGGACATTCACGTACATGGGCATAAGTTGATTCAATATATATTCAGGTTCCGGCTCGAATATGTAAGTAGCCTTCGGGCCTTCGCTCTCCGCCTCTTCTTTTTCACTCAATCCCTCCGGTCTGATTGGGAGAAGAGGCTTGATGGTCGGCTTCTGGATTCCCACGCTGACAAAGCGGCCATACAGGAGCTTGACTTCGTCGACTTCTCCTTCCAGAAACATCCTGATGATTTCCTGACCGACCTGCCTGGCATTTGCCATCTGTATATTGGCCATTATATCCGTCGAGCTCTGCAACACCTGATAAGCAGTGCGTTTGAAATAATCAAATCCCTTCTTTCCAACGCAGATCAGGCCTGTATCCCGCCCTTTTTCCTTTTCACCTTTCAGCAGCTTATCAGCTGCATTTATTAGGTTGGCATTGAATGCTCCGCAAAGCCCCCTGTCCGATGTAATGATGAGCAGTGCAGACTTCTTCACGTCCCTCACCGCCATCAGAGGAAAGGCATTCGGATCGGCTCCAGCCCCGGCAAGTTCCCCCATTACAGAGGCGAACTTTCCGGCATAGGGCCTGAAATCCTCCATGCGCTGTTGGGCACCTCTGAGCTTGGCAGCAGCAACCATATTCATAGCCTTGGTGATCTGCTGCGTCTTCTTGGTACCAACAATCTTTAGTTGAATATCTTTCAGTGCAGGCATTTATCAGAGTCCCCTATCTTAGAGATTTCGGTTGGCCTTAAATTCTTTAACAAAATCGCCTATGGCAGACTGCATTTTCTGCGCAAGAGCATCACTGATTTCTTCCTTTTCCTTGAGTTCATCATAGATATCCTGATGCTTCTGCTCCATATGCTGATACAGATCGCCTTCGAAATCCGCTAGAGTCTCCACAGGAAGCTCATCCAAGAGCCCCCTGGTTCCTGCAAACAGAATGGTAACCTGCTTCTCCATTGGAAGCGGCTGATACTGTGGCTGTTTAAGTATCTCGACAAGCCTCTCCCCTCTGTTCAGCTGCTGCTGAGTAGCCTTGTCGAGGTCACTTCCAAACTGTGCAAATGCTGCCAGCTCCCTGTACTGGGCAAGATCCAGCCGAAGTGTACCTGCAACCTGTTTCATGGCCTTGACCTGTGCAGCTCCGCCGACCCGCGACACTGAGAGTCCGACGTTGATAGCTGGCCTGACGCCTGCGAAAAACAATGCAGGTTCCAGATAGACCTGCCCGTCCGTAATCGAAATCACGTTGGTGGGAATATATGCCGACACGTCGCCCTGCTGGGTCTCGATTATGGGCAGAGCAGTCAGACTGCCTGCTCCGAGGTCGTCATTCTGCTTTGATGCGCGCTCCAGAAGCCTTGAATGGTTGTAAAAAATGTCTCCTGGATAGGCCTCTCGTCCCGGAGGGCGCCTGAGTAGCAGTGAAAGCTCACGATACGATACCGCCTGCTTCGACAGATCATCATACAGTATCAGCGCATGCTGCCCCTTGTCCCTGAAATATTCTCCCATGGCGCACCCTGCAAATGCCGACAGGTACTGGAGTGAAGCAGGCTCGCTTGCACTTGCTGCGACTACGGTAGTATAATCCATGGCTCCGTGCCGCCTCAGCGCCTCGACCACCAGTGCCACCGTCGCCTGCTTCTGACCGATGGCCACATAAATGCAATAAACGTCCGTTTCCTTCTGGGCTATGATTGCATCTACACAGATAGCGGTCTTTCCAATCTGCCGGTCACCGATGATGAGTTCACGCTGCCCCTTGCCTATAGGAGTCATGGCGTCAACCGCCTTGAGTCCTGTATAGCATGGTTCATGAACAGACTTCCTGTCGATAACGCCCGGAGCCTTTTCCTCAATCCTGCGGAATTCAGTAGCGTTGATAGGCCCCTGGCCGTCAATCGGGTTGCCCAGCGTATCGACCACGCGCCCGAGCATTGCCTCTCCTACCGGGACCTGGGCAATCTTACCTGTCCTCTTGACAGGATCGCCTTCCTTGATCCCTGAAACGTCACCCATGACGGCGACACCGACATTGTCCTGCTCCAGGTTGAGAGCAATCCCCATGGTACCACCGGGAAACTCCAGAAGCTCCATGGCCATGCAGTTGCGAACGCCGTACACCCTTGCGACGTTGTCACCGACTGACAGAATGGTACCCGTTTCAGCCAGGTCAATCTTAGCCTCGTATTCCTTGATCTGCTTTTGTATTATGTCACTAATTTCTTGCGCTTTTATCTGTGCCATTATCTGAGCTCACTCCTCCCTATGGAATCTTTTATCTTCTGAAGCTGACTTCTGATGCTGCCATCCCACACCATGTCACCAACTCTCGCAACCATTCCGCCAATAATGGCAGGATTTTCCTCTACCTTCAGGGTTACCTTCTTACCGGTAGCCTCCGCCAGAAGACCCGCCATCTTTTCTTTCAGATCTCCCGGCAGAGGTACGGCTGTGGTCACTACGGCCTTGACCACTCCCATCTCCTCATCCATCAACTCCCCGAAGGAATCCACTATAGACCTCAGGTGCTGAACCCGTCCTCTCTCAACAAGCAGGCGCAAAAAGTTGGAAAGCACTTCGTCAAACCCGCCGGCCTTTATAAGTTCCTCAACAATAGACTGCTTGGCCTCGGGGGGGAACACCGGGCTCTCCAGAGCTCTCTCCACATCAGAACTCTCATTCAGAAAGTCCGTTATTTCTGCAAGGGCCTCACTGTAAGCCTCAAGCTTGCCATCCTCTTTAGCCACGTTAAAGAGGGCCTTAGCATATCTCCTGGCTAAAACTGTGCTAGTCAATTCTTGCTCACCACCCTTTCAAGGTTTTCGCTGATCAGCTTTTGATGATCCTGATCAGTCACGTTTTTCACAATCAGCTCCTCAGCCATCTTAACGGCAAGATCTGCCGCCTCAGCCCTGAGTTCAGCCCTGGCTTTGGCCAGCTCCTGCTCCACATACAGTTCAGCCTGCGCCTTGATCCTCTCCGCCGCCTCATGGGCCTGAGAAATAATTTTCTCTTTTTCTGCAATCCCTTGCTCGGTAAAAACCTTGAGGATACGGTCCGCCTCTGCATCAAGATTAGAAAGCTTCCTTTCGTATTCGG
>DTYO01000289.1 GCA_012961845.1 Thermodesulfobacteriaceae bacterium | reverse complement strand
GAGCTTTTCATAGATTTCATCGCTCAAGATCACGAGATTGTACTTTCTTGCCAGGCCTATGATGTCCCGGAGAGTTTCTTCGCTGTAAACAGAACCTGTGGGATTGTTGGGGTTTATAATGACGATGGCCCTGGTCTTTTCATCTATCTGGCTTTCCATGTGAGCAAGGTCAGGGGTCCAAGAATTGTCTTCATCCAGCCGGTATGGACGAGCCTCCCCTATCAGCCTGGCAAGAAGTGCGTCATAGAGAGGATAGCCGGGAGAGGGAACCAGTACATTTTCTCCCTGATTCACAAGTGCGGACAGGGCGAAGTCTATGGCTTCGCTGGCTCCAGTGGTAACAATGATCTCGTGAGGAGTTATGCCGCCCTTCGATGCCTCTTCTCTGATGGCTGATACGGCTGCAGGGATCCCTTCAGATGCCGAATAGCCTGTATAGTCATTTTTCATGGCCTGATAGGTGGCCTCGACAAGATGTTTCGGAGTGGAGAAATCAAAAAGAACAGGGTCTCCAATGTTGAGGTAAAGAAGATCACCGCCTGAGAGTTTCCGTTGATATGCGATCTGGACAATGTCCCTTATGGCATAGGCTATGTGTGTGGTACGGTCTGAAGGCTGGACTCTTTTAAGGGTAGTCATGTCGGGTTCCTTATCATGCGATATAAAAGTGCATGCTATCAATTATCCCATTGGGCTATTATGTCAATAGGTTTCTTGAATGCAGACAGTGACAAGGCAGATAATGCGGGCGGGTATCGATGCCTAATGGCACAGCGGGACCGGATATTCCAATTTACACCCCTGTCAATCCGTTACTTTCAGCACCTTCCGCCCGTTTTCCTTTCTTCAGGTAGAAATTGATCCAGGAAGACGTATTATAAAGACCCCAGTTCCTGGGTGGCATGGGATTCGATTCCAGTCTGAACAGTTCACCAGTGCATGTGAGTCGATCATAAATCCTCGCGTACATGCACCTGCGTTTTCCGGGCCAGACTTCGCACCAGCCGTCTGTGCTGCCGCCGCAGGGGCCGTTCAGCAAGAACTTGGCGCACTGGGACTGAGGGCATAGGAATCCCAGTTCACCCAGGGTACAGTCACCGCAGTGCCGGCAGTCGTAGAGCCAGCTTTTGACCATGTATTCAAGCGCAGTAAAGGAATTTTCAAACGTCGATCCGTGTATTCGCTCCGCCATTCTGGACAGCGGAGAATAAAGTCCTTTACCTGGAATAAAGGCCATATTGTGAACCATGCAGCCTACACGCATGTGTAATGATTCCATGAAAGAGAGTTTCGAACGGGATTGTGCTTCAGCTTCAGTGGTATTCAGGCCGGTTTCCGGATTTTTCTTGTAATACCAGAATCTCCATTCTTCAGGATACAGGAACTCACTGACTATTTCCCTCCATAATGGTGCCAGTTTCCTCGACTTTTTTATTACCTGTGCGACTTCGGGGTATGTAAGGCCCGGGCCGCTCAGATGCACCCCTTCATAGCCAATGCCCATGAGAACTGCTACAAGTCTTGAGGCCCTTTCGAGCCGGGCGGACAGGCCACCGTCGTATGCAGTGGATTCCGCTTCCATTCGGGAAAGGAGCCTCGCAGGAATCATGCAGCCTGGAACCTTCCCTCTGGAAATAATCCTGGCAAGTCTGATGTCGGAAATGAAAACAGTGCCCAGAAGAGGGACGCTGAGCTTGTTTGTGTCCATGAAGATGCGGAGTTCATCAAATTTTCTGGCGTCAAATCCCATCTGGGTTATGATATATCCCGCTCCCGCCATGATCTTGCGCTTGAGTTTCAGATACTGCGGTACCAGTTCGGATTTAAGCCGCTTGAACGGGGATACTACACATCCATGCTGGAAATCCATGGGGGGAAGCCTTGTGGCGGATACGCCATGTCTAGACCCGAGACCATAACCTCTGTTCATGGTGGAGATCATTTCAAGGACGTGTACAGAGTCGAGATCAAATACGGGCTTCGGAATGCCCTGGTAGCCCGAGCTGGGATAGTCGCCTGTCAGTATCAGAAGATTTCTTATTCCTGCCCGGTCCAGTTCGAACAGCTGGCTTTCAATCATGTTCCTGTTCTTGTCCTTGCACGAGAAGTGGATGATGGGCTCTATGCCCATACCCTTGATTTCCTTTCCCAGGGATGCTGGGGCAAGGGCAGGATGGCCGCCTGCATTGTCTGTTATAGACAGGGCGTGGATCAGGCCTCCCCTGGAGGCAGCTTCTGCAAAAAGGAGTATTTCATTGATGGCCTTGCTTCTTGATGCCCTGGCAGGTACCAGTTCAAAGGTAAAAATGAAGGTGCGTTCCAGAGAGCTTGCGCCTCCGCCGGACTCTTTCAGAGCCAGCCGTTCCTGCATGGCCTTGTTGAGAAGATGTGCAAGTGGTACGGACATTTACCGGCTCCTGGGTGTCCAGAACAATTTTTGATAATCCATGGAAAATGTGCAGCAGTTCCGCATTCAACATGCGGTGCGATGGATTTTGCTCGGATTCTGAATTATGACCCTCATAAACAGTACAGCCCAGGAACTGTTGGTCGTCAAGGAATTATTGGAAGTAATGTTTCCGATCAGGAAGGACGGTCAGCAACACAGCTTTACAGGAAGGTATCCAGAAAAACAGAAATGCCGCCCCGAGGGCCGATTCTGAAAGAGACCGGCCTTCAGGGCTGCTGGTGATGTCAGACAGATTGTGTGACGTCAATCTTACCGGTTGACTTCATTGCAGAAAACTCTCTGCCTCCTTTGGTTCTGCCTGCAGTTGCGAGGCCGTTCGAGGCCCGCTTTTGCATTTTGGCTGGCAGTATTTCCGGTTTCGGACCAGCGTGCATTCCTGCTTCTTCCACACGGGCCGCGTCCTCGTCCCGGCTGTCCGGTTCCGGCGGGTCCTGTTCCATCCATTCTTGGCATTTGCGTTCACCTCCCTGTTGCTGTTATAAGCGTATGCTCATAACATAGTTATTTTTTCGGGAGTGTCAAGATCGGTAACGGCAGTTGTGTGCACCAATAAGAGAGGGTTCCAGGGTTGACGTGTGTCTGTCTTACCCGAAGGAGCCGGTGATGTGAGTGATCCCCGCTGTTATTCTCTTTATCAGCTTGTCAAGAGATTCCAGGGGATTGAAAATGTTTTTATGCTCCTGGAAATAGCCGAGATACTGTTCTGTTTGATACGTGGCCTTTTCACTGAAATCCTGGGTTTCAGCCGAGGATTTCAGGAGGGGAAATATATTTTTCAGGATGCCGACCGCAGTTTCTACGTCGAGGTGGAGGATTCTCTCGATAATTTCCTCACGGGTAATTCCACGCTGAGGGCTGAATTCCGGGACCTGTACGGCCAGGGTGAAGACGTGATAGATTAGAGCCAGCCTCATGGCGTGGAATATCTCCAGATGATCCCTCAGTTCGGTGTTCATCCAGAGACCGTCACGGTAACAGGGGAATGACTTCGGGACAACTCCTCTCCGACAGTGCATCTCATCTAGGACCTCTGTGAGGTCCAGAAGATCGCGGTAAAATATCCGCCCTACCCGGGACAGATTGGCATGCTGTTCGAGATGCTCCAGAAAGTCTGCCACCTTGCGCAGCTCGCAGGCGTGCTGTGAGTTGGCTGCCTTGGTGGCGGTCATGAGCCAGAAACCGGGGTCTAAGATTTTCAAATATCCGTCGAATGCATAGAAATCAGAAAAAGAGAGGGCATATTCCCACATGGAAATCAGCAGATTGAAGCGGTCCGATTCCTGCTGAAGGCAGTCGAACTGCTCGGGATTTTTCTTGATGGCATGTCCTACTCCACTGATGGTATTGGACAGAAGCCCGAGCTGATGGAGCACCGCATTCTGGGGTATGGCCCTGATCTGTGCTGCGGAGACAACCTGTCTTTTTTCGATCTCGAACTCTCTTTTGATTGAGCGTGAACCTGTGGGATAGAGCAGGTACTTTCCGTATTCATTCAAGAGCATTGAATAGTCAGGGTCTCCCATTATGCGCTGGTTGAACTGCTGGACCGTGGCGAAAAATTCAAAGATGTAGTCCTTCTCCCTATAGAAGGAATCTTCTGGGCCGTCATGAGCTGCGGCGAATTCCAGAATGCGTGTGATGACAGCCATGGCCAGGCACGGATTCAAAAAGTACAGGTATCCGTCTCCGCCCTGAAATGATAGCTCTTCCTTGAGCTGGACTCCTGTTTCCAGAAGTTCGGAACGGCTACGGTGCGACATGGTGTAGGCAAGGCGGGCGTGGAAATCGGCGGGATGGGCGCCGCGGCCGATGGACTCCCCGTGGGTGTTGAAGATAACTAGCTTGAGCCGGGAGAGTCCATACTTCTGAAGAGAGTCCGCCAGGCTTCGCCTGAAATTTTCTATGGCAAAGGAGGCGGCTGTCTGCCCCAGATGGCGTCCGGCGTCTGAAAACCCGGTCTGCATACATAGAGATCCCTTTGCCAGCACATAATCCCTGTAGAACGGATTTGAGAGCATCTCGTCCACTATTCGGGCTCCGCGCACCAGTGCCCCTGGGGTTTCGAAAAGAGGGGAGATTTCCACCTTTTCGGCTACACCGAAGAGTTTTGCAAAATAAAGAGCGGCAATCGGTGTGAAAGAACTTTCAGTTTCAGCTATCAGGAACCTGATGGGTGTGTCCGAGTCTATATATTTGAGGATCTGGGCAACCAGCATGAACAGGCGCTTGGCCGTGGTCCGTTCTGCTATCAGAGAACCGAAATTTATCGTCACGGGCTTTACACCGGCAAGGAGCTGATCCAGTGCCTTCAGATATGTCTTCTTGTTGCCTGGGTCCTCAGGATCCGTCTCTATTCCGATGAGACCGCGTATAGCATTGTGGATCTGTTTGGCATTCAGACGCACGTGGATGTGCGAAACACCAAGACCATAGTTCTCTACCTCCGAGCGCAGCAGGCACAGCCGGTGCAGGATCTCAGGACAGGTCTGTGAGCTGGATATGGCTCTTTCGAGAAGGTCCAGCAGGTCTTTCGAGGTGGTGAGACGGCTGGAAAGGCTTGTATACATCTTCCTTGAGACCTTGCGAAGCTTCTCAATGCCTTCTTCGTCTCCGGCGGACATGCATTGAAAAGTATTCATTTCCTCAACTGAATCCTTGAGGTTTTCGGTCAGGAGCAGGAGAGTCTGGGCAAGTATGGTGCGAAGACTTTCGGTAGTATTGTCGATAGGGCAGAAGTCGATGATGGTCTGCAGTGTACGTGAATATCTTTCGAGAGACAGTTTTTTTTCTTCCAGGCGAAAGGCAAAGGACTGGATCCAGTCGATATCTCTGCGCCCGTCGAGATCATATCCGACCCAGGAGGCGATGGTCATGAGCCTGGGGTGAACTTCCCACCATCTTTCAGGGAAGTGGCTCCGTGCCACTCTGAAGGTTAGATCGTATATCCGAAGAAGCGCCCTCTGCAGGTTGGCTATGGCCTCGAGTGCCAGCCCGTGCTCTTTTTCTATGGTGATTTCCGGGTCCGGCAGGTGTTCAGAGACCACGGCACGGCGTATGATTTCCCGCACCTGGCTTTCAGACAGAGGAGAGCCGGCCATGTTGCGGCAGCCAGCCAGTTCCGCCAGGGCCCGCATGAGATCGTCGCTGAGTGCAAATGTGGGGTGGGCGGTGATCACGATTCCGAACAGTTCTCTGGAAATTTCCGTAGAAAAATGTTGGAAATCCGGCTTTTCTTTTGTTGAGAATCTGTTCAGGAAACATTCCACGGCTTTCAGATTTTCAATGGGATCCACGGTACCGACATATCGGTGGAGTCTTTCGGCACGGCAGACAAATGCTCTGGAGTTCAGGAACTGAGTCATCTGCTCCAAGGCTGAAAAAGTAAGTTTTCCGTTCTCTATCCAGCGGGCGATATGGACGGCCAGCAGCAGAATTGGGTTGGCAAAGGGATTTTCACTGGTGGCCATGTGGAAGTGCTTCAGGTGGACCTGTAAATCTTTATAAAGTCTTGAAATGTCAACGTGATTATCGACAGGCTCAAAACATATATCTTCAGAAGGCAAAAGTGGAAAGTCGCATTTCCTGATTATCTGTTCAAAGGTTTGTCTAAACATGCGAGTTATTCAATCAGGCGGAAAAAATATTGTCAAGAAAACCTTGCTGAGCCTTTGTACGAAGATAACCATCTGAAAAAAAAAGAAATCAAGTACGTCCGAGATGATGTCCAATGGCACGTGAGAACACTTCAGGATTACCGCATCGGTCTCTGAAGCGGTACGATTAAACTGGATGCACCGGATTGACCGACAAGAAATGATACCGGATTATTAGGTTCGCGAGTTTACCGAAGATGTAAAGAAAGCTAAGGGAGGCAGACATACTTTGGTACTTCAATGCCTTGATAATGCAGCAGATTTGGTGAAATCGCGCTTTCCCTTGCTGCATCAAATGCCAAATACTTTTTCGTTGAATTCGCTGCATTTTTTGGACGAAATTTTTGAGCCACTATATTTTTTGTAACCTGGTGAAATATTGGTCAATTACTAAATTGCTATTTTTTGGGGTTTTGAAGCGAATAATCCGGGGTGAGAGAGTGATGCAAGTTTTCAAAATGAAAAAGACGGAAATGCTGGTCAAGTGGCTGAGGAATTATTTTAACCGAATCGGTATTTTTTCCTGGTGATCCTTATTGTCAATGGTATTTTGACAGGGTGTCCTTTTTCAGCCATCCTCCAGCTTGCAGGGACTGTCCTTCCACTGATGAGGATAGCGGCTACGTTCGTGGTAGCTTCTGATGTCAAGGGTCGCAGACGGTGGAGTGCGCTCTTCATCAACCCTGTTGTTACCCTTATGGTCTGCTTTCTGTGGGCGCGGGAGATAGCGACGAACGGAAACCTGCATGTCCGGGGGAGTCTGAATCGGTCATAGTCAGGTGGTGACAAGGTCTGCGATTCCATATACGACGAAACCGAGGCTTACTGCGAACCCGGCTACGGGAATCCATGCCGGAAAGACCATGACTCCTTCAGGGGCTGGAGCGATCCGTTTCAGTCTCCACAGTGCAAGATTTACAAGAGTAAAGACCATGAGTGCAATCACTGAGGTGACATGGGCGAGTACAGCCAGTGGAAACCACAGTGCCAGCACGATTATGGCTGTAGTTACAATGCCGGTTGATACGACCGGCGTCCGGGTGCGCGGGTGGATGTAGCCGACCGGGCCAGGAAGGACCTTTTGATCGGCGAGGCCGTAAAGTACTCTGGAGGCCATGATGACCTGTATGAGCGCACCGTTCAGCATGGCAAACATGCTGATGATGGTTATGAGGGTGGCGGGATTTCCGGTGGCGCGTCTGTAAACAAGAGCGAGCGGAGCAGTGCTTGTGCCCAGCTCTTCGGGAGGGACGTTGAGGACGGCTGCTGCTGCTATGGCCGCGTAAAGCAGGGTGGTGAGTACGAGAGTGATTATTATGGCAACAGGCAGGTTCCTGCGTACATCCTTGACTTCCTCGGCAACGTTTACCATGTCTTCAAAGCCGAGAAAGGCATAGAATGCAAGAATAGAAGCAGCCAGTATGCCCGACCACGGCCCTGCTTCCACAGGAGGAATAAGCTCTGTCCAGCGGAAAGAGATGTCCATGAGGCCGTTTCTGCCCACCCAGATGATCAGCAACAGGCCTGCGATCTCCAGGATGGTGACAAGGCCTGCCATGGTTACTGATTCCCTGATACCCCATGCCGCTATAAGCCCGAGAAGGGTGCCGCCGGCAACGAGTATCATCGGCCCCGGTGCATGAACCAGCTCCCCAAAGTATCCTGCGAATCCTTTGAGGATGGTTGCTGACGAGACACAGCCTGCAAGGGCTACCAGCATCCCGACCGTGTTGCCCAGTACAGGAATACCTAGGCCTTCGCGAACGTAAACGGCTTCGCCGGCGCTCTTGGGATAGCGAGAAGAAAGTTCAGCAAAACTGAATGCGGTGCCTGCTGCCATCATGGATGCCAGCAGGAAGGCCACAGGCGCATAGGTTCCCGCAGTGCCGGCGACGGTGCCGACCAGTGCGTATATCCCGGCCCCTATGGTGGTCCCCAATCCGTAAAGAACCATGAGCGGAAGCGAGAGGCTGCGTCGCAGGCCTGGTTGTGTGGTCATGAATGTCTTCTTAATCCAGGATTGACTGGTTAGCAAGTTTCCTGCAGATCACAGCATCCATGCAGTCTGTAGTCCGGTCTGGCCTGCTGCCCTGTAATCTGTCCTAAGAGTGCAGCATCCTGTGACCATGTGTGCCGCATGAACTTGGAGAGCGGCGGGAAATGAGGTATAAGCAGAGGAACATATCTCTTTGGTTTGTAGTCCAGGCTGTGTTTCCGGATGTGAATAATGGTTGAAAAAGTAATCATAATGGGGGCGGCAGGCCGGGATTTTCACAATTTCAACACAGGTTTCAGGGGAAATCCACAGTACCGGGTGACGGCCTTTACTGCTGCCCAGATCCCGGCCATAGAAAACAGAACCTATCCACCTGTGCTTGCAGGCAGTCTCTACCCCGGAGGTATTCCGATTTATCCTGAAGACCGGCTGGCAGAGCTCATCAGGAAATATGAAGCGGATCTCGTGGCTTTCTCCTACAGCGATGTTCCCCATGTGGACGTGATGCACAAGGCGTCTGTCGCAATGGCAGAAGGTGCGGGGTTCATCCTAATGGGCGGAAGGGAGACCATGCTCAGGTCAAGGCGTCCTGTGATCTCTGTCTGTGCGGTGCGGACCGGATGCGGTAAGTCGCAGACCACACGAAAGGTGTGCGAAATTCTGAAGGAGTGCCGCTTTAGGGTGGTTGCCGTACGTCATCCTATGCCCTACGGAGACCTGGAGAAGCAGGTCGTGCAGCGGTTTTCTTCATATGATGACTTCAGGATTCACAGGTGCACCATAGAAGAAAGGGAAGAATATGAGCCCCTGGTGGATATGGGCATAACTGTGTATGCAGGTGTGGACTACCAGGAGATACTCGCCATGGCAGAAGCGGAAGCAGACATCATAGTCTGGGACGGCGGCAACAACGATTTACCTTTTTTTTCCCCGGACATTCACATCGTACTCTTCGATCCTCACAGGGCAGGCCACGAGCTCCTTTACTATCCAGGAGAAACAAACATGTTCATGGCGGATATAGCTGTGATAAACAAGATCGGGTCGGCCTCGTCTGAAAAAGTAGAACAGGTGAGAGCGAATATAATGCGTTACGCACTGGGAGCCGATATGGTTCTTGCTGAGTCGCCGGTCAGGGTGGCCAGTCCGGAGAGGATCAGGGGCAGTCGTGTGCTGGTGGTGGAAGACGGGCCGACACTGACCCACGGGGAAATGCCGTTCGGGGCTGGTTACCTGGCTGCCAGGAAGTATGGAGCCGGCGAGATCGTGGACCCGAGGCCGTTCGCATCCGGCTCTATAAAGGCTGCATACGTCAAATATCCCCACATCGGCAAGGTGCTGCCTGCCATGGGGTATACGGAGCAACAGATTAGGGATCTCAATGAAACCATCAACAGGGCCGCCTGTGACATGGTCCTCTTTGCCACCCCCATCCACCTCACACTGCTTATCTCCATAAATAAACCTGCGCTGAGGGTCCTCTACGAATACAGGGATCATGGAGAGCCGGGCCTGAGAGGTTCTGCTTAAGAGGATGGAAGCATTATTGGCACGGAAAGAGTGAAAAAGATACTGCTTGTAGCGCTGGGCGGCAATGCCCTGATCAGGAAAGGCCAGGCCGGCACCATAGAAGAGCAGCTTGAGAACCTGAAAATCCCCATGGACCAGGTTGCACGGCTTTCCAGGGACTACAGGATCATCATTACCCACGGTAACGGTCCGCAGGTGGGGAATCTCCTCCTTCAGCAGGAATGCTGCAGGGACATTCCCAGGCTCCCCCTTGAAATCCTTGTCGCCCAGACCCAGGGCCAGATAGGATACATGATCGAATCTACTCTGGACAGCAGGCTGATGGAGATGAATGTCCGGCCGCCCAGATATTTGGTAAGCCTGATCAGCTACGTGGTGGTGGATGAACACGATCCGGCTTTCCTGAATCCGTCCAAGCCGGTAGGACCTGTTTTTTCCAGGGAAAAGGCTGTTTCTCTTCCATATCCGGTGAGAAAGACGTCAAGGGGATACCGGAGGGTGGTTGCCTCTCCAAGGCCCGTTACCATCGTAGAAAAACGGGAGATAAGAAGGTTGATCCAGGCGGATTTCATCATAATATGCTGCGGTGGCGGAGGTATTCCGGTTGTCAGGGAGGGGAGGAGTTTCCACGGAATGGATGCTGTCATAGACAAGGATCTGGCCAGTGCAAGGCTTGCACTGGAGGTCGGCGTCGACATCCTTATTATTGCCACCGATGTGGAGGGGGCATTTCTCGATTATGAAAAGTCAGACCGGAAACTGGTTTCATCCATGACCACTGGGGAGGCATGCCGCTGGCTGGAGCAGGGGCATTTTCCTCCGGGCTCGATGGGGCCCAAGATAGAGGCCGCGGTGGAGTTTATAAGGGGAGGGGGAGCGAGGGCGGTAATTACTTCTCTTTCAGCCATAGAAAGCGCAGCAGTCGGCCGGGCCGGAACAGAGGTAACAAGGTGACTCTGAGATGGACAGGCAAAACACAAATCAATAAACGATGTTTTGGATTATCTATTATCTATAATATTGCATTTAAATGTTAAAAATATGAATAGTGCTCAGGGCTTAAGGATGTGTGTCTTGTAAATACATCCAGTCAAGACACCTGTCTTTGGCAGAGACAGGCCGTGTGATGAATCTCAGGATGGCTTGACAGATATCAAGATGATTTCTGGGTGGGGCACCTTCAGAGAGTGCTGTAACAAGCGGAGGCTCCCGGATGCGCTACTTATTACTTTGTATTAGATATTCAATATAACCAATGTATATAATGTAAAATAAAAGAAATATATAACAGTATGGAGCAGGGTGATGTTGCGCATTCGCCCTGTCCGGAACAAAGATGCTGATTTTCAGAAGCAGCCTTCAAATTGGGTCAGGAAAGGGATGGCCATGGTCACAGACTACGAAAAATTGGGACTGTTTTATCTCGGTAGAAAATATGACATGGAAGCCCGCTCACTGAAAGAGGTCCCTGTATTATATGATTCAAAGGACCTTACCACGCATGCAGTGATCATAGGCATGACCGGCAGCGGTAAGACAGGACTGGGTATAGGGCTCCTGGAAGAGGCTCTCATCGACGGTATCCCTGTAATAGCTATAGATCCCAAGGGGGATCTGACCAATCTCATGCTGACGTTTCCAGAGCTCAG
>DTYO01000288.1 GCA_012961845.1 Thermodesulfobacteriaceae bacterium | reverse complement strand
ACCTGCCGTAATTTATGCCAATTAAGATTTGTTCGGCTTTTGAAGCGAATAATCCGGGTTCAAGTGCCCTCCGACGCCGCAGATGCGGTGTCCTGAAAAGGCTTACGACCATTTCGGGGGTTTACCGGTCAACAACATCCTGTACAGATCAAGCAGTCTGTTCCCCGTACGATCTCCGAACAATCTCCTGGCCGCAGCAGCCGTATAAAGGCCTGTCAACTGGGCAAGCCGCCAGAAAAAAGGTGTTGAAAGGCCGTTTTTCTTTCTTGCGGTGATCTGTTCCCTGAATACGTTGATCAGCGAGGCCGCAGTATTGCTGAGGCCCCGGTCGCTCATGTTGGCTACGATTACATCCGGCATATATAACGGTTTTTCTTTTTTCAGGCACCTCAGCAGCATTTCGTAGTCAGCACCAATCTTGAAGGATTCATCGAATTTTCCATACTTGTTGAACAGTTCGCAAGAATGAAAACTGCCTTGGTGGGGAATGGCCATTCCCTTTGTAAAAAAAGTTTCTCTTATCCCGGTCCACGGCCCGCCCTTGGTCTCTATAGTTCGCCCCTGTGAATCTACTATGTTTACTCTGCCATAGACCAGTTTTATATGCTCTGCTCCCGCTTTTTCCAGATAGCTGCTGGCTGTTTCAAGCACTTTTCCTTCATAGAGACGGTCATCGCAGCCCAGGAAATATATCCATTCACCTCCGACGGCGGAAAGACCCTTGTTCCACGCATGGGCTATGCTGTGATCGAGTTCGGAACTCCAGTAACTGATCTTGTTCTCGTGAGACCTGAGAATGTCTGTGGTACAATCTGTAGACCCGCCATCTATGACTACCAGTTCCCAGCCGGTATATGACTGCGAGAACACGCTTTCAAGGCAGGATTCAATGGTGTCAGCTCCGTTCAGCACAGGGACTATTATTGAGATGAAAGGGGACCGCATCTGTTTGAATTATGAAATAAGGGGACAGTCTGAACAGAGGTATTCGAATTCGTGGTTATGTTTCATGGGTCTATATTTTGCTTATCTCATGAACTGTGTTATTTTTCAACCGGTTGGTGATTACGTGCCACCTTATCTGTATCCTTCTGTTCCGGTATCTTCGACCTCCTATGCCTGTTTCGACGACTGACAGAATAGTGAGTTTCATAGGCAGGAAAACACGGTTTCTCAGGCCGTCTTTCCTGTATTACGGACCTCAGTACAGTCCCAGACCGGTGAAAAATACCGGTTGTCCGGTTCTGCTGTCTGAAAAAGATCCTCCTCTGATCTCTGTGGTAATTCCCTCCTACAACCAGGGCGAATTCCTGGAATCTGCCATAAGGAGTATCCTGGACCAGCATTATCCGAGGATTCAGATGTTAGTAGTTGATGGAGGGTCAACCGATGACTCAGTGGACATAATTAAAAGGTATTCCAGCGATATAGACTGGTGGTGCTGCGAGCCGGACAATGGGCAGGCACATGCACTCAACAAGGGGTTTGACCGTTCAAGAGGTGAGATCATGGCCTGGCTCAATGCAGACGATGCATTGATTTCCGGAACCTTCTCCAGGATTGCGTGTTATATGCAGGAAAGGCCTGATGTAGGGTTGGTATACGGCCATAGAATTCTGATTGACAGAGCCGGGAATGAGATCGGCAGGTGGATACTCCCTCCCCATGACGACAGAGTGCTGATGTGGGCGGACCTGATACCTCAGGAGACTATGTTCTGGAGAAGGTGGGCCTGGGAGAAGGCAGGCAACCGGATCGATGATACCTTCAGGTTCGCCATGGACTGGGATCTGCTGCTCCGTTTCCGTGCATCAGGCGCAAAAATGGTGAGGCTTCCGTTTTTCATGGGGCTTTTCCGGGTCCATTCCGGGCAGAAAACCGCCAAGATGGAAGAGTTGGGTTATGAAGAGATGGACAGACTGCGCGCCAGTGTCCGGGGATATGCCCCTGCCAGATACCGTGTTGCCATGGGGCTCGCCCCCTACCTTCTGAAGGCCAGGTGTCTTGAATTGCTGTGCCGTGCGGGGCTGATAAAATATGACTGATGTGTATGCATGATTCACACTTGCATTATTCCATGATTAGACTGCGTTCCGTGTTTATCTGCTCGGCCGTGTCTGCATGTAATCTATTCTGGAGAGTGTGCAAGCCTGCAAAATGGAAATTTCGGGGCCACAGATAACCATTATGAATATATGAATATTGTCAAGGACGTAAGTGCCTTCCTTAATTCCATCCTGGAAAAAAAATATCTGATATTTCAGCTTACCAGGAGAGAAATCAAGGCCTTGTATTCCGGGTCGGTCCTGGGGACGGCATGGATAATACTGGAGCCGCTGGCGTTCATGCTCATCCTGTGGTTTTTTTTCGGGGTGGGCCTCAGGTCAGGAGACGTGGATGGGGCGCCTTTTATTGTATATCTGGCTGCCGGTCTGATAAGCTGGAGTTTTTTTGCAGAGACTCCTGCTGCTTCTGCTGAACTGATAAGGAAATATTCCTTTCTGGTAAAAAAAGTCGATTTCAGGCTGAGTATCCTCCCGATTGTCAACATATTTTCCAGCAGCCTGTCCCATTTGATCCTGCTTGCAGTAGTCGTAGTTATAGCATTTCTGAATGGCCTGAAACCTTCCCTCTTTTTTTTACAGACGGGATATTACTTTTTTGCAATGTGTGTGCTCTTGCTGGGCCTGGGATGGCTGGTGAGTTCTGTAAATGTGTTTTTCAGTGACATATCAAAAATCGTGGGAATTTTCCTGAAATTCGGTTTCTGGATTACACCGATATTCTGGCGGCTCGATATCGTTCCGGACAAATACCGGGTTCTGATAAAAATGAATCCGATGTATTATATAATACAGGGTTACCGGGACAGCCTGATCTATAATATTCCTTTCTGGGAACAGCCGTATCTGACCGCTTATTACTGGTTGGTCACGTTGTTGAACCTGCTGATCGGAGCGCTGGCCTTCAGGGCTTTGAGATCTCATTTTGCCCACGTGATATAGATTTCCGGGAAACATGTCAGAAAAGACCGTAGCAGAACTGAAGAACGTGTCTATTTATTATAAGCTCTACGGAAGGCCGGAAGATCGCCTGAAAGAGACCCTGCATCCTTTACGCAAAAAATATCACAGGAAGTTTTTCGCTCTCCGGGATATCAGCCTCGAAGTAAAAAAACACACTGTTTTGGGGATCATCGGACGCAACGGGGCCGGCAAATCCTCCCTTCTGAAGATCATCGCAGGGGTTTTGACTCCTTCATCAGGCCGGGTCTTGGTCAATGGGAAAATAAGCGCACTGCTGGAGCTGGGCGCAGGTCTTAATCCTGAACTGAGTGGTATAGAAAACATACACTTTTACGGTTCGGTACTGGGCTTCAGCCGGGAGGAAATGAGTAAGAAGGTTGATGAAATAGCAGCTTTTGCTGACCTCGGAGATTTTATCAATCAACCTCTCAAGACCTATTCCTCCGGCATGAAAGCAAGACTTGCCTTTGCTGTTTCTGTAAACGTCGAACCTGATATCCTGATCGTTGATGAGGTGATGGCCGTTGGAGACGTGCCTTTCCAGATCAAGTGTTTTGCCAGGATGCGGAAAATGATTGACAGGGGTGTAACCGTATTTTTTGTTTCTCATGCCATAGACAGTATCAGGAATTTCTGCGACAAGGCTGTTTATTTGCATCAGGGCCGCATAGTAGCGTCTGGGCAATGCAAGTCCGTGTGTGACCTGTACCAGTCCGACTGCAGAAAGGCACAGGGGCTTTTGCCGTCTCCGGAAAGGCCTTCCGGAAACATTCCTGTCCGGCAAGTGCCCAGGTCAGAAAAGGATTTCAGGGTCAGAAACACTTCTTTTGAAAAAAATGCAATGCTTCAGAGAGAGGGTGCGGGGAGTGCGGTATTCATGGATTTTTATCTTTCAGACCAGAGCGGGGCCGTTGTGCAGCAGATCGAGTTCGACCAGCAGGTGATGGTGAATACCCTCATAAGGTTTGAGGAGGATATTACATGTGTGCTGCATGTCGGCCTGGATATAAAGTCTCTGCAGGGGGTCAGGGTGGCCAATTATGTGGATCCACATTTTGATCAAGAAAATACCTATCATAAAGGACAGATAATAAGGCTGAGTTTCCCTGCCAGCTTTCCCCTTGCCGCCGGCAAATATTATATTTCGGCTGGCATGTTTTCATTCAGACCGGGCGGGAGATTCGTGGATGGAACAATCGATTATTCTAACGCTGTTCTTATGGATCTTGTGGAATATTCCTATCATTTTTCTGTCCTCGTATATAATAAATTGCCCCTGAGAGGGCCGGTGACGTTTCATGTCAAATATGATCTCCAGATTTGAATCATATTCTGTTTAAAGGTGTACCGGATTATGTGGATTTTCTGCTGTGGAATGATCAGGGCAGGTTCAACACTTCAATACCAGGTCGTCGCCCATCTCGTGGAAAAGGCCGGTCTGGGCAGACGTGCCGGATATTTTACCAGAGAGTCGTTTTCTGATTTCTTCCATACGGTAAAGACCGAAGATGGCTGGAACGTAGTGAAAATGCATGACTATTTTGAACTGGTCCGTCTGCTGCTGGCTGAAGACAAGGCCAGGGCCTTCTATTCGTTTCGTGACATCAGAGACGTGGCAGTTTCATCCATGAGGAAATTTGGTATGTCGTTTGAGGAACTCATGGAGAAGGAATGGCTGAATCATGCGATTGCTACAGGCGAGAAATGGCGGTCGTGCAGCAATATCCTGGTCTCCAAATACGAAGACCTGGTGAGGAATCCCGGCAGGGAATTCTGCAGAATGGCCCGGCACATTGGTATTGAATTGTCTGAAGAATACAGGGATCATCTGGTAGGGGAATATTCACTGGAAAGACAGCGGCAGCGAATCGAAGAACTGAACAGGGAAAACCTGGTGGTTCAGGATGAGATGCTTTATGATGATTTCTCACAGCTTCATGTGGACCACATACACAAGGGAGAGATAGGAGGCTGGAAAAATATTCTGTCGCACAGGGAGGCAGAGATTCTGTCACTTAGATACAGGGACTGGCTGTGTGAAAACGGCTACGCGGTGCAGTTCAACAAGATGGAAACCACCTACGTTCCGCATGCGGGATGGTTTGAACATGAACCGGATGATGAAGTTGCAAGGCTTGTCAGAGAGGGGCATTTCGAAGGTTTTGAACAGGCCTTCTGGTGGCTGTATCTCAGGGATAAAGATATCGTACTGGATGTAGGAGCTCACTGGGGACTGTACAGTGTACTGGCGTCCAGGGCCACAGGCGGCTGCGGCAGAATCTATGCCTTTGAACCAAATGCCGGAACGATCCCTGTTCTGAAAAAGAATATCGATGCCAATACAACGGGCGAGATAACCGTTCTGGATTGTGCCTGTTCGTCTAGGGAAGGTCGGGCATGCTTCAACCTGCTTGATTCAGGATATTCTTCACATAGTTACCTGTCAGATTCCCGTGCAGACAGTGGTAATTGTGTAGAAACAGTTACTGTTGACAGCCTGATGGAGAGAGAAGGAATAGAAAAGGCCGATCTGGTCAAAATAGATGTGGAAGGGCACGAACTGGAGGTGCTGAGAGGATCCGCCGGGAGTATCCGGGAGAAGAGACTCCCTCTGCTTATGGTGGAATTCAATGAGCATAACCTCAACAGAAGCGGAAAGACCACACTGGATCTGTATTCAGAACTCAGGGATCTGGGCTACCACGTGTGCCGGTTTGATATCTACTCCATGGCTTTGAAACCCGTCCGGGTTGCTGAACAAATCAGTTATGAAAACCTTTTTGCATGTCTGGATCCGGAACAGGTGAACGGCCGCCTGGAAGGAGCACCGGAAAACCGGAGACGCATAGCCCTGGATCTGATAGAAAAGGCAAGGGCTACAGATCGGATAAAGGAACTCCAGCATTTGGAGACCTATAAGAAAAAGGCTGAGCTGACAGAGGCGTTCAGGGTCTGGGCTGAGACGGCCCAGGGGGCCCTGGAAACGGAAAAAGCCAGATGTCTTGAACTGAAGAGTTGGGCGGAAAAGGCTCAGGCCGCGTTTGAGCAGGAAAGGGAGACCAGCGGTCAGTTGAGGCAACGGATTCATGATCTGCAGGCTGCCTTGGAAGAGCACCAAAGCATATCGGTTGAAATGAAAGCGTGGGCAAACAAGGACCAGGGCGATTATGAAGACGCGGTCGAATTAAACCGGAAGTATTTATCGAGAATCAGAGACCTGGAAAAACAGGCAGGCAGGCTGAAGCAGAACCAGCGGGTGTTGTTGAAGGGCCTGGAAGATATGGAAAGACGTTCCGTAGATCTTGCTGCCGGGATCAGGGATACAGGTTTGCTGGCGCTTGTCCGCAACAGGGTGTTTAACAGGGGGT
>DTYO01000287.1 GCA_012961845.1 Thermodesulfobacteriaceae bacterium | reverse complement strand
TCAAAAAAATAATGGACTTCGGAGCCTTTGTTGAAATCCTGCCCGGCACCGACGGTCTGGTCCACATTTCCGAACTGGACAACAAGCATGTCAAGAAAGTCACCGACATACTGAAAGAAGGGGACGAAATCCAGGTCAAGGTCCTCGACATAGACAGACAGGGCAAAATCAGGCTCAGCCGGAAAGCGCTTCTGGAAAAACAGGACTGAGTGCAAACAAAATCCAGGGATACAATCCCAGATCCGTCAAAACAATGTGAGGACTACGCACGTAGTACCGGGAGGTAATGCAGATTGTGACAGAACGCTGCAGTAAGACAGTCCTGCCCAACGGGATAAGGGTGCTGACCGAACATATGCCCGGCATACGCTCGGTCTCTGTGGGTATCTGGGTTACTACGGGTTCCCGGGATGAATCCCTTTCCTGTGCCGGTATATCACATTTCATTGAACACATGATTTTCAAGGGCACAGCAAGGCGTTCAGCTCTCGACATTGCCAAGGCCTTTGATCAGATGGGCGGACTGTCCAATGCCTTCACTTCCAAGGAGACCACATGTTTTCATGCAAAAGTGCTGGATACCCATCTTGACGATGTCCTTGAACTGCTGGCCGACATCTTCCTCCACTCCATTTTCGAGCCGGTGGAAATCGAAAGAGAACGCCAGGTCATTCTGCAGGAAATCAACATGGTGGAAGATTCACCGGATGATCTGGTGCATGAGCTCTTCAGCGAATTCTTCTGGCACGGGAACAGGCTTGGTGGATCCATATTGGGGGCTCCGGAAACTGTCAGATCGTTTGATTCTCTCATGCTGAGACAGCATATGACAAGGTTTTATGCAGGGCCTGAAATTGTGATTTCGGCTTCCGGCAACCTGGAGCATCAACCATTCGTCCGGAAGATAGAACGTCTTTTCACCCGGATATCCCCGGCTACAGACCTTCCTCAACGAGCCACCCCGAATCCCGCGAGAGGATGCAAATCCTTTCCGCGGGATCTGGAGCAGATCCACACAATAATGGGGTTCCCGGGTATATCTGCATCGGATCCCCGCCGCTACGCCGCGCTACTTCTCAATGTCATCCTGGGCGGCTCCATGAGTTCAAGACTGTTTCAGGAAGTAAGGGAGAAGCGGGGTCTGGCTTATTCCATCTACTCATTCCTGACCTCATATGAAGATACCGGAATGCTGGGTATCTATGCAGGGGTATCGCCTGATCAGGTATGCAAAGTCACCGGGCTCATGTACAGTGAGCTGCTGAAAATCGCTCATAAGTCCGTGGATGCACGAGAGCTGGATGCTGCCAGAAGTCATGTCAAGGGCAGCCTGTTCCTGTCTGCTGAAAACAGCGATTCCCGCATGACCAGGCTTGCCAGAAATGAGATCAGTCTTGGAAAGTTTTTGACTTTTGATCATGTCATAGAGGCCCTGGATTCCGTTACCCCGGACCATATCAAGGATATTGCAGCCGGTTTTGTAGAAAAAGGTGCGGCGCTTGTCTGTCTTGGCCCTGTCACCGACAGCCAGGCCGACAAATGCGAGAACATGGTCAGTGCCGTCAACAAGTGAGGTCTTTTATCCCAGATTATTCTCTTCAAAAGCCGAACAAATGCCAATTGGCATAAATTACAGCATGTTATATGAAATATGTTGAGTCAAAATAAGACAACAGCAGGCATATGTTTGATTTTCAAATATTGTTTGTTTCGCACAATCGGGGGAGCGGGCGGGAAAAGCCTCTGTGGACAGGCAGTAGTTTAACAGAATCATGAACATAGCAGTCCAGATAAAAAAACTTTCTCATGGCGCCGATCTCCCCGTGCCTGAATATATTACCGAACATGCCGCTGGCATGGACTTGGCAGCTGCCATCGACCATACACTCACCATCGAACCGGGAGAAATCGTACTAATACCAAGCGGCATTGCGGTGGCCCTTCCGCCGGGATATGAATTCCAGATAAGGCCCCGAAGCGGACTGGCCGTCAAACACGGCCTGACGGTGATCAACAGCCCGGGGACCATAGATGCGGACTACCGCGGAGAGATCAAGATAGGACTGATCAATCTGGGCAGAGTCGCCGTCATCATAAAAAGAGGCCAGAGGATAGCACAAATGGTTCTCGCCCAGACCCTGCGTACAGCATGGATACAGGTGGAAAACCTTCCCGCCTCCGACCGGGGTGACGGCGGATTTGGACACAGCGGTGTATGACAGGGATTCCCCGCCCACATAGAATCTCCGGCAGGCCTGCAAAGCCGGTAATCCGGGTTTATCCACCCGGGAAGGCCGCATGGTCTCATGTCTATGGAGCGCAATAAACCAGGCCACAGAAAGTTGCTTCCGCCCATAAAAATCGGAAATGAGAAGATCCAGAGCGGCCTCTTCCTGGCCCCCATGGCCGGAATCACAGATTATCCTTTCAGAGTACTGGCAAGACGGTATGGTGCGGCGATGGTGGTCAGTGAGATGGTTTCGTCCCAAGCCATCACCCGAAATGCCGGAAAATCCAAGCGGTTGATATATACTGCCGGAAGAGAATATCCCCTTGCGGTTCAGATCTCCGGTTCAGATCCGACGCTCATGGCAGAATCAGCCAGAATCGCCAGATCATATGGAGCCGCATTCATCGATATCAACATGGGATGCCCCCAGCGCAAAATTGTCAAAACCGGCGCAGGAGCGGCACTGATGAAGGATGAATGCCTTGCAGGCAATATAATAACATCCGTGGTCGCGGCCGTTGACATCCCTGTAACGGTCAAAATAAGGCTTGGGTGGGACGGCAGGAACATGAATGCAGTGCGAATAGCCCGCATAGCCGAAGATTGCGGTGCAGCCATGATTACAGTACATGGCAGGACCCGTTCCCAGATGTTTTCAGGAACAGCTGACTGGGACTCTATCAGACTAGTTAAACAGACAGTTTCAGTGCCTGTACTGGCCAACGGAGATATTCGAAACTGCCGGGATGCCTGGAGATGCCTTGATGAGTCCGGAGCCGACGGAATAATGATCGGAAGGGGAGCCCTGGGCAGACCATGGCTTTTCAAAGAGATTGCATGTTTCTTTGAAACCGGCCTGGCCAGTGATCCACCTGACCTCCCGGAACAGTACGCCGTAGCTTCCGAGCACCTGGACCGCCTGATAGATTTCTACGGTCCGGTTACAGGCGTGTGGATCGCCAGAAAACACCTGGCCTGGTATTCAAAAGGCTCCAGGGGCGGAGCCGATTTCCGGAGGACGGTAAACGCGGCGGAGACCATGGAGGAAATCAGGGTACTCCTGGAAAACCACTATAACCGCCTGGTGCATGAGACAGGCCCATACCCTCCTGACGCACCGGCCTCTGGCGACCATCCCTAATCATCGGGCCATACCTTGTCAGCATCAAACCCGAAACCCGCCTTTCTGTCCTTCTGTTCTGTTCCCTCTTCGACCTGTTCCAGCACCTCTGAAAGCTCTTGTTCCTTTCCGGAAGGCTCCGTTGCATCAGGTGACGCATCATCCGCTTCGACCGGGGCCTCGATCTCGGTAAGTATCTGCTGGTTTTCGTCCGTATTTCCCTGTATGGCCCTGACTTCAGCCGCAGTCAGATGCATCATTCGATCAAACTCTTCTGACGGAAGCTGCTCGTCGTCAAGTATCCTGAGATATCCTTCCAGGTTGGCACGGATCTTGTGCACCGCCTCTCTCTGCAGCCTTCTCAGTCCTCTGATTTTTTCTTCCAGCAATACTGCCTCCTGATGGGCATCCGACACGATTCTCTCAGCATCCATCTTGGCTTTTTCCACGATCAGATCGGCCTTTTCCTTGGCATGGATCTGCATCTCTTCGGTAACCTTGTGGGCGGCTGTAAGGGCTTCGCGAAATTCTTTTTCACGCTTCTTGAGTTTGGCAATCCGTGAATTGCAGGCTACCACCTGATCTTTCAGAGAATGGTGTTTTCTGATCAGGGCGGTGAGAAACTCAGCAATTTCCTCCAGGAAGGTATCCACCTCTTCCGTGTTGTATCCCCTGAGTTTAACACTGAATTCCCTGTCAAGTATATCATTGGGAGTAAGAGCCATTTTCAGACCTTCAGGCAAGAGAATATGCAAGTTGTTTCAGTGTGGGTACGATGAAACTTCTCAAAAAAATGATCGCTAGGATAAGCACCATAGGCGTCAGGTCTATACCGCCGAAGTTGAGAGGCAGGATGCGCTGAACCCTGTACATCACAGGATCGGTGACATTGTGAAGAAACCTGACTATTGGATTGTACGGATCCGGATTGACCCAGGAGAGCACAGCTCTCGCAATCAGAATCCACATGTACAGATTCAGAACGATATCGATGACTGTTGCAACGGATGAAATAAAATTACTCAATATAAACATTTCTCATTCCTTACCAAAAGGACATACTGGATACCTGCAGGTCTTGCAATTCAGGCACAGTCCGCCGTGGCCCAGAGCTGCGATTTTCCTGCGATCCAACCTCTCACCCACCAGTATTCGGGGCAGCAGCAGATCTAATACTGTTATCTTGAAATACATACCGCAGGCAGGTATTCCCAGCACCGGCACGTTTCCCAGATAGCCTATGAGAAACATGGCCCCGGGCAGAACGGGGGTGCCATAAACAATGTCTTCCGTACCAGCTTCCCGCACCGCCAGACGTGTTACGTCGTCGGGATCCACAGACATGCCGCCGGTACACAGGATCAGCCCTGCTCCTGCATCAGCGGCCGAAAGGATTTCACTTTTTATTATCTCTATATCGTCAGGAACATGGGTAACTGATAATACTTTTACCCCGAACTCTTCAAGTTTTTTCTCCATGACAGGACCGAAAGCATCCTTGATCCGGCCTTCATAGACTTCCTGCCCGGTAACGATTACAGAGGCTTCATGTATTTTCCACGGCGCTGTGCGGATCAGGCCACCGGCCTTCCTGCCGATTGAAACCACCTGATCTATCACTACTCTTGGGACGATCAGCGGAATTGCCCTTCCCACCCCTACCGTATCGCCCTTCGAAACCACCGTATTGTTATGCCGAGTAGCCAACATCACCTCGCCCAGACAATTAAATTTCAGAAGGTTATCCCTGTCCACCTGCAGCAACCCGTCAACCGCTGCACGGAATGCGATCTTGCCCTCGGAGGGATCCGGATCATACTCTATTCCCGGCCCGGCTATCACCGAAGCCATGGCCAGAACAGCCTCATCTTCGTGCATTTCATCTTCTGAAAGTTCCAGTGCGAATATATGGTTCTTTCCCATGTTCTTCAGCCGCGCTATGTCATCAGTGGTTATCACATGCCCCTTCTTGAAGGCCGGACCC
>DTYO01000286.1 GCA_012961845.1 Thermodesulfobacteriaceae bacterium | reverse complement strand
CGAGTTGACAAGATCTGCCGCACCATCAGGGGTTTGAAGTGTCAGAGTACGTCCGGGCCCCTTTCTCTCTATGCATCTTCGGCAGACTCGCGAACCGAATAATCCTGGGTAATGGTCAGGGCTGGTATCGTCTGTCTCCATAGGGCTGTTCCGCTCCCGGCTTCTGAAGCGCCTGCCCCCGTGACGGTACGGGGTGTTTGAAACCCGTGTACGGTTTCGACGGAGCCCGACTGTCGTGGCTGTCTCCCGTTGCGGTTATGGCAGTCATCAGCTGGCCAAGGTCGTTTCCCACTTTTCTGTATCCGCCAGGAAGTCTGAAATAATCCATGGTCGGTCTTCCTTCCCTTATGTTCTGCAGCTCCACTGCGCTGCGGCCCTTTCCAGATGTGTGCCTGACGACTGCATCCAGTTTTTCTGAAAACCACTCGATATACTCACTGCGCACTGTGCGCCCCGGCATATGAACAGACCTTATTCTTTTTCTCTTGATGCAGTGGTATCCACTGACCTTTTCTCTGCCAAGCACGATGACCTCTGAGGCACCGGAAGTGTTTCCGGACACCTTTTCCCATGTATCGGTGTCCAGAGGCCCCTCGACATATATCCGCTTTGCCTGATGATATATCCAGATCAGCTTTTTGTCGTTACGAAATATCACTGTTACTTTGTCCCTGTCGCCGCGGATGTGCATGTCGGTCCTGAACATTTCAGGAGTCCGGTAGATCCTGGCTCTGTGTGTCTCCACGCCCTGTTCATCAAAGACTACCTTGTCCGCAGAGAATCCCTGGATTTTTTCCGATGCAGCAGCCTGTAACATCCCCGCCGTCACGATTAGAGACAGAACCGCCGGCAACAGAATGTGCATTCCTCTGCCGTTCATAAGATTTTTCCTCCTGGACATTCTCTTTCCCGTCATCCGGATGATGACTGCTTTTTTTGCCGACAGTCCAGCCGGTACAGAGTATTTTTCACTCCAATATTGCCGCTTGAGCTTGAACCCGGACAATGCAGCTGGCAATTTTGCTACATGGATGGACCTTTTGGTTGAATTGCAAAATACTTCTTGCAATTTATAATAGGCTGTAAATTAAGTACAATTCTTTTTGTTCGGCATTTGAAGTGCGTAATCCGGGTTGAAGTCATTATTAAATCGCCATATTGTTCCAGTCAACAGCGGCGGTATGGACCGGATATGAGGGCCGGGATGTTTTCTGCAGAATTCATCTGGTCTCCCATCCCGCTGAGGCAAGTGGATAAGACTGACTGATAATGGGGTTATCCCATGAAAGACAGAAGGAGGTTGTGTTTTTTGTGCTGTCACAGGGTATGCAGATACAATGCGTACGTCATTATATGGGCAATTGTTGTTGAAGAACCTGACAACTCAGCAGATGTATGGCCTGTGACAGTATGTGGATAGAGTTGTGATGACCATAATTACCAGGAAATGGCTCGAATGCTGTCTGTCGGGGAAACTGATCCTGTCCGTGCAGATCGCCGTGGTATTCTGTGTGCTGTCTGCTGTTCGGTGTCAGGTCATGGCCGGAGAAACCGATTTCCTGAAGACAATCGGCAGGGAAACCTATCCTCATGCTCATGCAGTCGTTGTAAAAGAAGAAGAAACCATGATTTTCAGGGAAGACGGTTCGCATCGGGTCTTTGACGAGGTCTTCCTGAAGGTGCTTGATGATAAGGGGCTGAGAGAGAACGCAGTCCAGACATTCTCGATAAACCGCTCCTATTCGGACCTGGAACTCAGATATCTCGCAGTCATAAAAGAGGACGGCACATGCATACAGGTGGACATTGACGCCAACTCGCGGGAAGATACCGCTTCGAGATACAGCCGGATGAACATCTACAACTCTCTTCAGCGTGACCTGAAGGTCTTCGTTCCAGGTCTCGAGGTAGGGGACACAATCCACTACAGGTTGTTCAGAAATGTTTTCAAGCCGGTGATGGAAAACCGGATTTATGGAGTTGTCTCGGCACAGCATACCATTCCGGTGAGGCTGTACAGGTTCTCCCTGAAAGGACCTGAACACGTCCGGATCAAATGGCTGGTCAAGGATGAGATACCCGAATCGGTCCGGTACAGAGAAACCGTTTCAGGTGGAGAGCGTGTAATGGCCTGGGAGTTTTCAAATGTTCCCGAGATAGTGCCCGAACCCTACATGCCTCCTGTGGACAGGTTGGTGATGCGTCTCCTCTTCTCGTCCATAGACTCATGGGAGGCGGTGTCCAGGTGGTATTATGGCCTGGTGGAACCCAGGCTCAAGCCTACCGGCGAGATCACGGCAAAAGTGAGAGAGCTGGTTTCCGGGCTTGATGCGGACATGGAGAAAATCGCCGCGATATTCTATTTCGTGGCAAGAGAAATCAGGTACATGGGTATTACCGCCGAGTCTGGCAGACCCGGATTTGAACCCCACGACGTGGGACTTACCTTCAGCCGCCGTCACGGAGTCTGCCGCGACAAGGCCGCGCTCCTGGTCTCCATGCTGAGGGAGGCGGGCTTCAGGGCGGATCCGGTACTGATGAGAATGAGAACCAGGCTGGACGAGGAGATACCTGTTCCATACTTCAACCATGCCGTAACACGTGTTTTGCTCGGTGGAGGCAGAGTCCTGTATCTTGATCCTACTTCCGAGACCAGCCGCCAGTTCCTGCCAGACTACGAGAGAGACTGCTCATGCCTCGTCGCATCGTCCGGTGGTGACAGCCTGGCTGTTACGCCTGTTCAGCCCCCTGAAGAGAATCTGGTCACCATTGCCGTACGTTCCCATCTGAAACCCAACAGAAGCCTTTTGGGGACCATCAGGGTCAGGTGCACCGGTTTTGCCGATACGGTCATGCGTTCTGCGATGATGCGGAAGGGGCGCAGGGAACGGCGGGATGCGATCCGGCGTTTTTTCCGGGCGAGAAGGCCGGGTATAGAGCTGGCCGACATCCATTGGTCGGATCCCGCGGACAGGTCAAAGCCTTTTTCATTCAGGTGTGAATTCAGGCTGCCCGAGGCTGTTCTGCCCGGCTGCGGTCATGTCTGTTTCCTGGTCCCAGTGAGCAGCATGAAACACATGGGCGTTCTTGACGGTTTGATAGACAGGGCCGGCATGGTGGAAAGACGTTATCCTCTCCGGCTGGACTATACGTTCGTAACCAGGCTCACGGAATCTATCCGTTTTCCCGAAAAAAACGTCCATCCGAACCTCTCCTGCGCGACAACAGGGCATCATGCGATCGGTTGCAGTAAAGTCAGCCGAAAAGCAGGTGATCACAGGGCTGTTCAGATGCCGGACGGCGCAGAAGATGCAATAGCGTGTGACCGCATGCGGCTCGATACGGATCTGTTTTCATGGAAGACCTGTTTCAGGCTTGAGGGAGGATCGGAACTGGTGATCAAAAGGGAACTGACTGTCAGGAAAACTGAGATTCCTGCAGAAGAGTACCACCAGGTCAAGACCATTCAGAGTGATCAGAGGTTGGGCATCCTGATTCCCGTTATTATGGAGGATCGGTGATGTATCGTACCGGACGGTCCCTCCGGGGTATCCTGTTTGCTGTAATCCTCGCACTCCTCGCGCCTGCCGGCGCTGTGGGCAGTGTCCAGACGGAACGGGCGGAAGGGCTGTTCAGGGATGCAGATGCCGTCACGGTGCTGGCGGAAAAATATTACAGGGTTGAAGAAGACGGATCATATGAACTCAGATGCCGTCTGGTGACGGAAATATTGACTTACAGGGGGAAGAAGGAGCATGCGGACCTGAAGATCGCTTACAATAATGCCTGGCAGAGTGTGGAAATACTCAAGGCGGTCACCCACAGGCCGGATGGTGAGAAGGTTTCCGCCATGGCGGAGGAGATTCACGACATCCAGTCCCCCGGGACTGCGCGGTCATCCATCTATTCCAGGGCACGCCAGCGGGTTGTCAACTTTCCTGCTGTCACCCCGGGGTGTACCATAGAGGTGGAATTCACTGTACATTCCAGCATTGGTTTCTGGGCTATCGAAAGCCTCGCCGCTTCAGATCCTGTTCTGAAAAAGAAGGTCGAGGTTGATCTGCCCGCAGGGATGCCTCTGGTCTTTTCCGGTGCGGAAGGGGTTTCACATACAACTGTTGGACACGGGAAACACCGCACGATCTACTGCTGGGAGGTCTTGGACGTCCCTGGCAGAGTTCCGGAAGGCATGGAGCCGCCTGCGGAAAACCGGCCCATGTGCATCACCATGTCCACATACCGGTCATGGGATGATGCCGCCGCCTTTTTCAGATCCATCCTTCTGAAAGGAACCGGTACACCGGAAAGGCCGGTTGTTCCCGGCTGGCTGGAGAGGCTTGCCGATCCGGGGGACATATACATTTCCTTCATGGAAAGGATGAGGCCGTACTCCATCGGCTTCTTTTCCACAGACCTTGTGCCGCAGTCTCCGGCGGAGACGCTGGAAAAGGGTTACGGCACCACCGTTGACCTCGCTCTGTGCTTTTCAGCTATTCTGGCGGAAAAGGGCCTTTCCTCCAGGCTCCTGCTGCTTAACAGAAGGGGGATTTTCATAGGAGATCTGAGCCCGTGTCCGGGTTTTTTGGATACCGCCGTGGTCAGCTGCAGAGGCGCCTGCTATGCTTTTTACAGCAGAGACCTTCCACCTGGTTTTTCCGGATTCGAGGGTCGATATGCCCTTGATATCAGCGGAGGGCGGCTCGAAAAGGTCATCGGCACCAGAAGGAGCCGACGGAAAAGTATACTGTCCATGAAGATCGACGGCCGCGGCATGGCTGCAGGGAGGTTTACCGTCCTTTCAGACGGATCGGCTGCTGCAGGAAGGAGGAAGCAGCTGCGCTTCCTGTCTCCCATGGAACTGCGCATCAGGCGGGATCGGTTTCTCAACGCAGTGGATCCCTTTGCCAGGGCAGCAGGTCCATTTTTAGTGGCGGGGGTGGACGACCTCAGGGCATGTGTGGAGCTCAGCTGCGGTTTTACCGTCTCTAGGCCTGTTGCTGGTGAGGAGGACTATTCCGTCCTGAATATCCTTCCAACGGGGCTCCCGGGGAATTATAAGGATATTCTCAGAGGCCGCCGCAACAGGCTGATGATATCCCATGATTTTTCAGATATCCTTGAGGAGAAAATAACGTTTCCGGACAATTTCGATGTGGTGTTTCTGCCTCCATCCGGGGCCGGTGATCTGAAATGCCTTTCGTGGAATATTGAGACGGAGTTCGGCAGGAGTCATATCACCATACGGAGGGTGATACGGCTCAAAAGGGGGATTCTTGAGCCGGGCCGGGAGTGCAGCCTGTTCAGGCAGGCGGTTTCAGGGCTCTTCAGTCCTGGATCGGGGAGGGTGATCTTCAGGCGTAGCATGTGAGTGCAGGCTGCTTTATCTGCCGCATTGTCCGGCATCAGCGGCCCGGGGCGGAAACCGGCATGGGCTTCGGCCTGTATCAGCAGTATGTGGATTGTTCAAAAAAACAGGAATTTTGTTCCGGAACAAGGCTGACAAGAACAAACACCTCAGACATGGAGTTCTGTTTCAGGTCCAGACAGTTCAGACAGAGCCTGGTGCTGCTGCCGGGCTGGGGATTTCTGCCTGCAATTTTTTCCAGACTTGATCTCCCCTTTAATTACATTGTTCCATCAGGGCAGATTTCAGGAAATATCTCGGATCATCTCCTGCGTTTTATGCTGGAGAACGGTCTTGAAAGGGTGAATATCCTGGGCTGGTCCATGGGCGGGGTGGCGGCCATTGATTTTTTTACCAGCCATCCTGAGCTGGTAAATGCCATGTATCTCGTCTCACTGAGGCGCAGTTTCTCCGGTGAAGAGATTGATGCCCAGGTGAGAGCGGTAGAGTCTGACAGGGATGGAGCTCTCAGGAATTTCTACAGGCGGTGTTTCGCCGGCCATAAAGAGGATTACAGGTGGTTTGAAGGGACTGTCGAAGGAGCTATGACGGAGGGGATCTCCACTGAGAAGCTGATTGAGGGCCTGGAGTATCTGCGCATGAATCCAGTTGATCTCGCCGGAATTCCGGAGCCTGAGGGAGGGCTTCAGGTCTTTCACGGCACAAGGGATCTGATAGCTCCTCTTGAAGAAATGCCTGCTCTGCTAGCCGGGGTGAATTTGACACTCATCAGGGGAGCAGGGCATGTTCCGTTTTTCTCCCGCGAGTTTGTGAGGCTGTTCCGTGTCCATTAAGGGAAGAGTGGCCTGTTCATTTTCAAGGGCTGCATCCACGTACGATGCATATGCCGGCGTGCAGGCCGATGTTGCTGATGAACTTGCGGGACGCATCAGAGGCATCCTGCCTGAAAGGATCTTGGAGATAGGGTGCGGTACAGGTTCGTTCACCAGAAAACTTGCCGGCATGTTTGCCGATGCGGAGATTATGGCCATAGACATCTCCTCTGAAATGGTTGCGGAAGCCCGTAAGAAAATCAGCGGACGAGAAGGAATCAGGTTTGAGCAAGTGGACGGGGAGAGTCTTGACTGTCGCTTTTCCGGCCCGTATGACCTGATTGTTTCCAGCGGGGCGCTCCACTGGTTCGAAGATTTGGGGAATGCGCTGGTCCGTTACGGGGATCTTCTTGCTCCCGGCGGGGTCGTGGCAGCGGCCGTCTTCGGGTCAGGATCCCTCATCGAACTTCAGAAGACCCTTGAAAGAATGCTTGGCCCTGGAGCAGGTTTGCCTGTAGGATCTTTTCCCGGCCGTGATATGCTGGAGGGATATCTTGCCCGGGCTTTCTCTCGGTGGGCCATTGTCGAGCGAAAATACACGCGTAGATATCCGGATCTCCTGACCCTGCTGAAAAACCTGAAAAATACGGGTGTGGCTCCGGTTCCTGGAAACGGTCCGGTTGTCAGGAGTTGGGGCAGGATAAAGGAGCTTGAAGATCAATACACACGCAGGTTTGGACAGATAAAAGCCACATACCAGGTATTTTTTTTTCAGGGAAGGCGCTGAGTGTGATACCCGGATTTTCCGTTTTGCGGCCCTGCCGACTATACCGGCAGGAAGGGGCTAGACGTGCTTGAGCACTTCACCTACTGACAATGCAGCAGATTTGCTGAAATCGCGAACTGAATAATCCGGGTTGATGCCCCACCCTCCCGGCAGATAGGCAGGATATGGCACGCTGTTGTCAGACAAAAGGGACAGAAGTGATGGAATTTTTTATCGCAGGGACGGACACAGATGTAGGCAAGACCTTTGTCACAGGACTCCTTGCCAGAGCTTTCGTGGATGCCGGGTACAGTGTGAGTGTGCAGAAATGGGTGAGTACCGGCAGCGGTTCTGTATCCAATGACTGCTGTTACGTTTACAGATGCATGGGGATATGCGGCGACTGCAGTGCCGGGTCGGATTCTGCTCCTTACTGCATGCCCTTTCCGGCTTCACCGCATCTTGCCGCAGAGATGGCTGGCGTGAGCATCGATACAGAGAAAATAAGGGATGCCTGCCGCAGACTGGGCTCAACTGCAGGAATCCTGCTGGTAGAAGGAGTAGGCGGTGTCTTCGTACCCCTTTCAGGAGATGTGTTTCTGATAGATCTTGTGGGTGAGATGAAAATGCCTGTGGTCATAGTCGCCAGGAGCGGCCTAGGGACCCTGAACCATACATTTCTTACTCTAGAGGCGCTCAGAGCAAGAGGGATCAAGGTTGCAGGCGTAATCCTCAACAGCCAGGGCGGAGAAGATCCGGTGATAGTCCAGGACAACGTGAAGACGATCTCCCGGCTGGGGAATGTGAAGGTCCTGGGAGTGATTCCCAGGGTAGAGAAATTTGAAGCAGCCCTTCCCGCTGTTTTCCAGATCATCCGTTATCTGGTGGATTTTCCGGGCAGTCGAGGGAAGTCCGAAGGTGATTGATCCCGGTCGACTCCGGAGGCGGCCTGAGCATATGTCCGAGACAACCGGTCTGTGATTCGGAACCGTCATGTGTTATGTTCTTTCCGTTGTCCGGTTGACAAGGGGGCTCCTCTGAAAATCAGGGACTTTGTTCCGGAACAGGTGGCATGAGAAAAATTGTCGGAGACTCGTAGTGATATTTCGAGGATTATTTTTTTGAGTGCACCATGGTTATGTGACAAAAGAGCAGTATTTGGAGGTGCCCTGGAACAGTTCCACGAAGGGAGGAATATTTTCATGAAAAATGTGCCGGCAAGATATTTAATGGCAGCAGGGATGTTGTTGCTGACGTTTTCTGCAGTCTGCCAGGCTTCTGAATCCGACAAGCCCTCTGAACCAGTGGTGACGCTTTCTGCTGAGGCGGAGGCACAGGTTGCAAATGACCTCATTACGGCGGTTCTCGAGGCCTCTGAGTCGGGAAGATCGGTTCCCAGACTGTCGGGGATCGTCAACGCAAGGATGCACAGGGCACTTGAGATTGTCAGACAGCACAAGTCGGTGACTTCCGAAACCACCGGGTACAATACGTATCCCATATATGAAAAAGGCCGGCAGGTGGGATGGCGCGTCACGCAGGGGCTGGAACTCAAGTCCAGCGATTCTGCCGAGCTGATGCCCCTTGTCGGCGAGCTTCAGCAGGAACTCCATCTCAAGGGACTCAGCTTTTCTGTTTCTCCCGGTGCAAGAAAACAGACCGAAGACAGTCTCATAACCCTGGCCATCGAGGCTTTCAAGCAGAGGGCGGAAACCGCTGTTTCTGCTCTTGGGTATCAGAAATGGAAGCTGGTGGATCTGAATGTATCCACCAGGGGCAGGCCTGACAGGCCCGTCACCATGTACAGGTCCAAGGCGGCTCTGGGCGCTGAGGCTGCTGCTCCTGATGTGGAGGCGGGTACCAGCAGGATGGTGGTTACTGTAACCGGAAAGATTGCCCTGAAATGACAGTGAGAAAGGCAGTATCTGAAAGCCTGTTGATGGATATTGACAGGCATTATCTGTGGCATCCTTATACCCAGATGAAGGATTTTGAACAGGAGGATTTCCTGTTCATAGATCATGGTGACGGAGTATTTCTGTTTGATCCGTCCGGGATGCGTTATTACGACACCATCTCGTCCTGGTGGTGCATGGTCCACGGCCACAACCATCCCAGAATAAAGGAGGCCGTGAGACAGCAGCTTGACAGGCTTGAGCACGTGCATTTTGCAGGGACCACTCATGAAGGCGCAGTCCGGGTGGCGAAAGAGTTGGTGAGGATTACGCCAGACAAGCTGCAGAGGGTTTTTTATTCCGACAACGGATCGACGGCATGTGAGGTGGCGGTGAAAATGTCGTTTCAGTACTGGAAACATGCCGGAGAGCCTCAGAGGGAGATGTTCGTGTCTCTGGAGAGAGGATATCACGGGGACACCATAGGCATGCTAGGCCTGGGAGGGGTGCCGGGCTTCCAGGGGCCGTTCGATGCTCTCACATTCGATTCCTTCCGGATTCCGTCACCGTACTGCTGCAGGTGCGCCCATAGAGGTGGACCGGGCATGGGGTCTGACAGCCCTGGAGCAGGGATCTGCGCACTGGAGTGCCTGGATCCTCTGGAAAGGCTTCTCGACGAGCGGGGGGATGAGGTGGCAGGGATCATACTCGAACCGCTGCTCCAGGGTGCCGGCGGCATGATCGTATATCCCGTGGAATACCTGGCAAGGCTTGGTGATCTGACCGCAAGGTACGGCACGCATCTGATATTTGACGAAGTAGCAACCGGTTTCGGCCGTACCGGAAAGATGTTCGCCCTGGAGCATTCGAACATCGTGCCCGATTTTCTGTGCCTGTCAAAGGGTCTGACCGCGGGCTACCTTCCCATGGCAGCCACATTGACCACCGAAGATATATATCAGGCATTTTATGCCGACTATTCAGAAGGCAAGACGTTTTTTCACGGTCATACTTTTACGGCAAACCCGCTGTCGTGTGCAGCAGCACTGGCCTCGCTGGAGATATTTGAACAGGAAGAGGTTGTCGAGCGGCTTGAAGAAAAGGTGGAGGTCCTGCAGCAGGGGACAGGCAGGTTTCTGGATCTGGAACTGGTGGGTGATGTCAGAGGCATCGGCATGGTGGCGGCCTTTGAGCTCGTGCAGGACAGTGAGAGCATGACCCCGTTTCCACCGGAAATCAGGGCTGGCTGGCAGGTTTACAGGGAAGGCCTGAAAAATGGGCTCATTCTGCGCCCTCTGGGGGATGTAGTATATATTCTTCCCCCTCTTTCCATCACGGTGGATCAGATGGAGGACGTCCTTGACAGGACTTATGAAATCCTCTCTGGCATAAGGATAAAGTGATCTGAAATCATGAATCCTGATCAGACACGGGAACTCATGGATATGCCTCTGAGGGATCTCATGACCATGGCCCTTGAAGCAAAGCTCGGGGAGAGGGGAGACAGCTTTTCCCTGTGCACCATAATGAATGTGAAATCCGGCAGGTGTTCCGAAGACTGCGCATTCTGTGCACAGTCTTCCAGGTACCGCACCGGCGCCGCGGTGTATTCCCTGGTTTCTGTGGACGATATGGTCACCAGGGCGCTCGAGGCAAAGGAGGCAGGGGCTTCCAGGTTCAGCCTTGTTGCCAGCGGGAGGGGCCCGGCCTCACGTGAGCTGGATATCTTGGCGGAGGCGGTTTGTCAAATACGGGCAAGAGCGGGGATAAAGGTGTGCGCCTCTCTGGGAATAGTGGACCGGCAAGGCCTGGAGACCCTCAAGGCCGCCGGCCTCAGTCGCTATCACCACAATCTGGAGACCTCGGAAGCGTTTTTCCCGGGAATAGTGTCCAGTCACACCTACCGGGAGAGGGTGGATACTATACGTGCGGCAAAGGAAGTCGGCCTTGAGGTCTGTTCAGGCGGCATAATCGGCCTTGGCGAAACGGCCGTAGACAGGATGGCCATGGCCTTGGCCCTCAGGGACCTGGGAGTGGATTCAGTGCCCCTGAACATTCTGGTGCCCATAGAGGGTACCCCTCTTGCCGACTTATCCGGGATAGCCGTTGAGGAGATACTCCGGACCATAGCCGTGTTCAGACTGGTCAACCCCGGCATTCCTCTCAGGATAGCAGGGGGAAGGGACGGCACACTGGCAGACTTTCAGGCCATGGCCTTCTGGGCAGGAGCGGATGCAATGCTCATAGGCGGATATCTTACTGTGAGGGGTCGGTCAGTGGACATGGACCTTAGCCTAGTAGGTGAGATGAAGCGGCTGTGGAAAGGAGAGATGAAAAACATGAACGAGTCCTAAAGAAGGCGGCTGCTTCCAGCTCTTGCTATCCTCTCCAGGCATTTCAACGCCTCTGCTTCTCCTAAAACTACCAGCACATCTCCTTCATCGATCTGATACATGTAGGAAGGGTTGAAAACATTTTCTCCGGAGGTTTTTTTTATGGACAGCAGTATTACATTGCACTGTTCGCTGAGGTTCGCTTCGATCAGGTTCTGCCCCGACAGTATGGAACCCTCCTCAACCTTTATCTCTTCCAGTTCCAGCAGCCGGTCTATGCTGCCGGCGCATACGGAGGCCTCCAGAAAATCTGTCACTGTAGGCTTGGCCAGTATCAGGGCCATGCGCCTTGCTCCTATCTGGTAAGGATTGACTACATGGTCTGCGCCTGCCCGTACGAGCCTTCTGCGGGCTCCTTCGGTGTCGGCCCTGGTGATTACCTGGATCTCCGGATTCAGTTCCTTTGCAGTCAGCGTAAGATATACGTTGTCTGCATCTGCAGCCAGAGCAGCCACCAGAGATTTCGCCCGTTTGATCCCGGCGTGTTTCAACACGGAGTCCTTGGTTGCATCTCCCATGATATACAGGTGGCCGGAGGCTTCCAGGTAGGTTTCTGTTTCGGGATCTTTTTGAATTATAATCAACGGGTACTCTTTCCCGAGAATTTTGACGATTGCCTGGCCTATCCTGCCGTAACCGGCGATTATATAATGATTTCTCAGCTCTGATATCTTTTTTTTCATGCGTCTTCTCCCGAAATAGGATTCTATCTGTCCTGTGACTATTGCCTCTGTAAAGGCAGTGAACAGGTAGAGAATGAAACCGGCGCCGAGAAATATGTAAAAGATGGTGAAGATCCGTCCGGCCGGACTCAGAGGGCGTATTTCACCGAATCCGATGGTGGTCAGAGTGATGACCGACATGTACAGAGCGTCTATTACCGCCCATCCTTCGATAAGTCTGTAACCAGCGGTGCCTGCTGCAAGTATAAAGGTCGTGAACAGCATTAGCCGGATGACTCTCGGGACATAGCCCATTACTTACCTCTGAAGGTTTTGAATGCTGCGGGAACGGGACAGCTCAAGGCAATGGTACGAGATTTGACGGTGCGGCATCTGTCTTTCGGTTGCCGGCCGGCAGCACGGGTGTTCCCGAAGGTGGCAATTCCTGCCTGGCCGGATCCGGTGAGCTGGCCGAAGCCTTTAATCCGGGTTAATCTATCCTGGTGAAAGCAGATCCCGGCCGGCCGCAGACAGGGCACGTTTCAGGAGCTTCACCCTCCACCGTGCATCCACATACGGGGCAGACATGGATTTCCCGGGATGCTGCGTCCTTTCCAGCCCCGGCAGAGGCCAGCGCCATCTTGAATATTTCGGCATGCATTTTTTCCACTTCGTTGGCGTAGAAAAAGGATTTGTATGCCTCCTGATCCCCCTCTTCCTTGGCAGCGGACATCATTTCCGGATACATGGATTCGAACTCGTATGTCTCTCCGTTGATGGCGGCTTCCATGTTTTCCACAGTGCTGCCAACGGCCTTCATGGCCCTGAGATGGTTGTGGGCATGAATGGTTTCTGCATGGGCGGCGGCCCTTAATATCTTTGCGATATGCGGAAAGCCGTCTTCTTCGGCTTTTCTGGCAAATGCCAGATAACGTCTGTTGGCCTGTGCTTCTCCTGCAAAGGCCTCTGCAAGCATTTCCCTGGACTTACTCATGAAACTGATCTCCTCTTATTAATATGGATGTTGAACCCGGATTATGCAACTTTAACTGCTGAAAATAATTTAAAATAATTCCACGCAATTATGCATATAGAGCCATGTTTTCCGATTCACCCGAAAGGTGCTTTCAAAACTGCTGGCAGCGATTACTGAATATTTTACAATG
>DTYO01000285.1 GCA_012961845.1 Thermodesulfobacteriaceae bacterium | reverse complement strand
ATAATCGAGTGTTCTGTTCAACTTTTGGAATCAGGAGCATGACTAATGGGTTTGACAGTAACGGAAAAAATCATAGCGGATCATCTGATAGAGGGTGAAATGATCCCCGGAAGCCAGATCGGCATCCGCATAGATCAGACACTGACTCAGGATGCCACAGGGACCATGGCGTACCTTGAGTTCGAAGCCATAGGCATTCCACGAGTGAAGACGGAACTGTCTGTCAGCTATGTGGACCACAATCTGCTCCAGTCTGATTTTAGAAATGCCGATGACCATCGTTTTCTTCAGTCTATTGCGGCTCGTTTCGGCATAAAGTTCTCCCGGCCAGGTAATGGAATCTGCCACCAGGTACACCTGGAACGTTTTTCTTCGCCAGGCAAAACCCTTCTGGGTTCAGACAGCCATACGCCTACTTCCGGCGGTTGCGGCATGCTGGCAATGGGTGCAGGAGGCTTGGATGTGGCCATGGCAATGGCCGGTCAGCCATTTTACCTGAGGATGCCCAAAGTAGTCGGGATCAGGCTGACCGGTAGTCTTGCCCCCTGGGTCTCTGCCAGAGACGTGATACTGGAGCTGCTCAGAAAGATGACGGTCAAGGGGGGAGTGGGAAAGGTCATGGAATATTTCGGGCCGGGAGTAGGGACACTGTCGGTAACCGACCGGGCCACCATTGCAAACAAGGGCACGGAACTGGGTGCAACCGGCACGGTGTTCCCTTCTGATGAAGTTACCAGGAGGTTCCTGAAGAGCCAGAACAGAGAACATGAATGGAAAATCCTCGAGGCTGATTCCGATGCCAACTACCATGAAATCATAGAAATTGATCTTTCTGTCCTTCAACCCATGATCGCCTGTCCGTCTTCACCTGACAAGGTCGTGCCGGTAACAGAAGTGGCCGGAAAGCCGGTTTCCCAGGTTATCATAGGTTCATGTGCCAACTCATCATACAGGGATATTGTGGTGGCGGCTGAGATCCTGGAAATCAGGGATATTGATCCTTCGGTGAGTTTCGAGATAAATCCAGGGAGCAGGCAGGTGCTTGAAAATGTGGATATTTCAGGCTATCTCCGCATATTGATCCATGCAGGTGCCAGGATTCACCAGTGCGGCTGCCTCGGATGCATCGGCATGGGCCAGGCACCGGCTACCGGTACGATCTCTCTCAGGACCTTTACCAGGAATTTCCCGGGCCGAAGCGGGACCAGTGATGACATGGTCTACCTCTGCAGTCCTGAAGTGGCCGTGGCATCTGCGGTGAAGGGAGCAATTACTGATCCGAGGGACCTTGGCGATGCTCCGGAGGTTGTAATTCCAGGGATATTTACTGTCAATGACAACGGCATCGTCTCACCACCTCAAGATGGATCAGGTGTCGAGGTGATCAGGGGGCCGAATATACAGCCTCTGCCGGAGTTTGATCCTCTTCCGGAAGACCTCAAGGCCAGCGCGCTTTTGAAAGTGGAAGACAACATAACTACTGATCATATCATGCCGGCTGGAAGCAAGATCCTGCCGCTGAGGAGCAATATCCCGGAGATAAGCAGGTATGTTTTTTCGGCGATAGACCCTAAGTTTGCAGTGAAGGCCCTGGAAGCAGGCAGCATAGTGATCGTCGGAGGAGAGAATTATGGACAGGGATCATCCAGAGAACACGCTGCTCTCGCACCCAGATATCTCGGTGTCCGTGCCAAGCTGGTTAAAAGCTTTGCCAGGATACACAAGGCTAATCTTATAAACTTCGGGATAGTGCCACTGACATTTGTAGATCCTTCGGATTACGACCAGATCCTTCAGGGCGCAGATATAATCATACCCGGTCTGAGACAGGCGATCCTGGCAGGGTCGGACACGGTGACCCTGAAGATTGGGGCAGACCAGTCGATCCAGGCCAGAATGGAGCTTTCCGAGAGAGACCGCAAGATCCTGGCGTCCGGGAGCCTGCTGAACTGGGTAAGAGCCAAGATAGAGGCCGGTCAAGCTTGAAAGATGTCTTTTGAACCAGATGCCCGTACACAACTGTTCGGTATATTAGGACATCCGGTGAGGCACAGCCTGAGTCCTGCAATACATAATGCAGCATTCAGGGCGGTCGGGCTCAATGCGGTCTATCTGGCCTTT
>DTYO01000284.1 GCA_012961845.1 Thermodesulfobacteriaceae bacterium | reverse complement strand
GTGGAGCTAAGCGGGATCGAACCGCTGACCTCTTGAATGCCATTCAAGCGCTCTCCCAGCTGAGCTATAGCCCCTTTTCGGCCAGCAAAACTAACATACTGTACCAGTGGAGTCAAGACGGCAGATAATCCATGATGCCGTATGACCCCGACAGCAAAAGAAATGATATACAGAGACCTTCAATATTTCATTGACAGGCTGGGAGAAATGTCCGATCTGGTTCGGATTACGGAATCAGTTAGTCCATCGCTGGAGATTGCGGAATTTACTTCCCGCTTGACAGGGCAGAGAGGTCCTGCGGCGATATTCGAAAATGTGGAGGGCTCACCGATACCGGTGCTGACGAACTTGTTCGGTTCCATCGAGCGTACGGCAATGGTTCTTGGCATGCACGACATCAACAGCTTTACGGTGGATGCAGTGAGACTGTTTGAAGGGGACCATAAAGGCGCCCATCAATTGCTGTCCGGGCAATCTCAGGTGCATGTGCCTGATCCGGACAACGTCCCGTGTCAGGAGACCGTCCTGCTCGGAAGTGAAGCTGATCTGTCCATTCTTCCTGTTACGAAATCGTGGCCTGGTGATGCCGGGCCTGCTCTGACGCTACCGGTTGTGTTTACCCGGGATATCGAAACCGGTTCAAGAAATGCCGGTCTTTATCGGATGCAGGTGCTGGATTCGAAAACTACCTGCATGCACTGGTATCCCGGGAGCGGGGGAGACCGCCATTTTCAGAAGTCCAGAGAGGCGGGTTCGAGCCTGGAATGTGCGGTGGCACTGGGACCCGAACCTGTAATGACCTGGGCCGCTGCCGTGCCGCTGCCAGTGGATGTTGATGAAGTCCTGTTTGCCTCGTGTCTGCAGAAGAAAAATATCTGCATGGCAAAGTGTATTACAGTGGATATTGAGGTCCCTGCTGCTTCACAGATCGTCATCGAAGGATATGTAGATCCGGAGGAAAAGAGACTAGAAGGGCCGTTCGGCACTCATGCTGGATATTATTCTCCGGCTGCAGATTTCCCTGTATTCCATGTGAGCTGCATCACCATGAGGAAGGATGCTGTCTATCCTGCCACAGTGGTGGGGCCGCCGCCCCAGGAAGACTGCTATATGGCCAAAGCAATGGAAAGGCTGGTGCTTCAATCGCTGAAAAGGGCGATTCCCTCTGTAGTCGATATAAACAGGCCGCTTGAAGCTATCTTCCAGGGGGTGTTGTTTGTATCAATCGACAAGAGTTATGCGGGGCAGGGGAGGGATGTGGTGGAACAGATCTGGGGTTTCCCGCCGCTGAACCGGTGTATGCTCATCTATGTGTTTGACAGGCAGGTAGACATACAGGATATGTCTCAGGTAATGTGGCGCATAGGTACTCATCTTGAACCCGTGAGGGATACTGTTTTCGGGGAAATCGCTTCTCCAGGCGGGCTGGCTGCGTCATGCACCAGAATGGGGATCGATTGTACCAGGAAATTGCCCGGCGAGGTTTCCTGTCCTGCGTTTTCGGATGTGATGAAAAGAGATCCGGCAGTTACAAAGAGAATGGACAGATTGTGGGAGAAGGTGGGGCCGGGGCAGAAACCCGAAACTTTCAGGGAGACATGAACGGAGTATGAGATGAATACGCATACAGTGTCAGAAATATCTTCGGCATTCCCTCCTGTGCTGCTTGCGGTGACCGGCGCAAGCGGAAGTATCTACAGTTTGAAATTCATGGACATCATGAAAGATGCCGGTCAGGATGTCCATCTGGTTTTTTCCGAAACCGGTGCACAGGTAGCCCGGTATGAAATCGGGGACGCCGCATGTAAAAAGATGGAACGGATTGCCGGTAAGGTCTACTGTCCGGGCGATATCTCCGCTCCCCCGTCCAGCGGTTCCAACAGGTGGAGGGCAATGGTAATCCTTCCGTGTACCATGGGGACTCTCGGAGCGATTGCAAATGGAGTGGTAAGAAATCTTATTCACAGGGCAGCCGACTGCTGCCTCAAGGAGAGAATGCCTCTTGTCATTGTTCCCAGGGAGACACCGCTGAACCGGATTCACCTTGAGAACATGCTCAGGCTTTCAGACGCCGGAGCCTTGATTTTCCCGGCCATGCCTTGTTTCTATTCCCGGCCCGGCGATATTGGCGAACTGGCCTTTTCCCTGGCGGCCCATGTGGCTGAGCTGCTTGGTATTGAACACCAGAGAAGAAAACCCTGGCAGGGTTTCCCCGGCGCAGATGAGATCCGGGAGGTGTGATCGCCACAGGGAAAATTTGATTGTGCGACGTCTTGAAAATCCTGCCTGTTTTAAGTAATCAGGAAGAGCATGTTCCAGGTCCCAAAACCATTGACCGGAATCAGCCTTGAGGCATTATCATGAATTCTCCCTGCACAGAGACAATCAAACTGTTCGAGCGAATGCGCATACTGCTCGATACCATCAAGTTTGAACATACCATCTTTGCCCTTCCGTTTGCTTTTCTGGGCGCCTTTCTTGCCGCAGACGGCCTGCCGCCTCTTGATGTTTCATTCTGGATACTGGCAGCCATGGTGGGTGCCCGGACTGCCGCCATGCTGTTTAACCGTATAGTGGACATCCCCTTCGATGCAAAGAATCCAAGGACCAGGGACAGGGCCCTGGCAAAGGGGGTGATCCGGAAGAAGGATGCCTGGCTGATGGTGGCGGCGTTTTCCGCCCTGTATTTTCTGGCGGCCTGGAGGCTCAATGCCTTGGCCCTGAAGCTTTCACCCGTTGTTCTGGGCATACTCTTTGCCTATTCATATACAAAAAGATTTTCCGCTGTGTGCCACGTATTTCTGGGCCTTGCCATAGGAATTGCACCAGCAGCCGGCTGGATTGCGGTCAGGGGCGAAGTCGAATTTCTTCCGCTACTGCTGAGTGCCGGTGTCATGTTCTGGATAGCCGGTTTCGATATATTATATGCGTGTCTCGACTTGGAATTTGACAGAGCGGAGGGGCTTCATTCCATTCCGGCGGCCGTAGGCGCGAGAAAGGCATTCCTGATATCTGCTGTACTGCATTTTCTGGCATTCACGTCATTTGTCATGGTAGGGATAACCGCCCATCTCAACTGGATATACTATCTGGGCGTTTTGATAACTTTTATGCTGCTTGTCATGCAGAGAAAGGTGGTCAGGCCGGATGACCTCTCCAGGATGAATATGGCATTCTTCACCATGAATGCCGTGATCAGTATAGTACTGTTTTCAGCTACAGCAGTTGCGCTGTTATGGAAAGAATGATTGCCAGATTCGATGAAAAGGCGGAAATAATCGAGCACTGCCAGGCAGCCGAAGACATCTTTGTGCTCAAGGTGGCTGCCCCTGCCGTTTCAGCATCCGCAAGGCCCGGACAGTTCTGTATGGTCGAGGTAAAAGCCGTGGGCAGCAGTGATCCTCTGCTCAGACGACCTTTTTCCATACATGCCAGGGAGGACGGAGGCAGGTTGAGTTTTCTCTACAGGCGCGTTGGGCGTGGTACGGATCTGCTGTCCAGGATGCGGCCTGGAGAGATGCTTAATGTTCTTGGCCCCCTCGGGAGGGGATTCAGAGTTAGGCCTGACATAACGCCAATACTGGCGGGAGGTGGGATGGGTATGGCTCCGCTGCTTTTTCTGGCCGAATACTGTGCCGGATCGATGGACACTTTTACCATACTGGGAGGGCGGACCGCATCGGAGCTGACAGGCCTGGAGAGTTTTCGACGTACAGGCACCAGAGTACTGGTTGCAACGGAAGACGGCAGCCTGGGAACCAGAGGAATGGTCACCGATGTGCTGGATGGTCTTTTAAAAACTCTGTCCGAATCAGCAGGACAGTGTGAAATACATACCTGCGGCCCATGGCCCATGATGAGAGCGGTTTACGAGATGGCGTCTCAATCTGGTATTCCGTGCTGGGTATCTCTGGAATCTCGGATGGCGTGCGGTACCGGGCTCTGTCTGGGATGTGCTGTGTACGGCACTGAAAAAATCCTCCATGTGTGCAGGGAAGGGCCGGTTTTTCACGGGGATTCGATCAGATGGAGAGACGGTCAATGAATCGAAATTTTCCTGATCTTTCCGTTACGATAGGAAGTCTGTCCCTTAAGAATCCCGTCGTTCTCGCCTCCGGCACATGCGGTTACGGAGCGGAGCTTGGCGACCTGCTGGATTTTGGATGCCTTGGTGGAATAGTGGTAAAAGGCATCTCTCTTGAGCCCAGGGCTGGGAATCCTCCACCCCGACTGGTAGAGACCCCCTGCGGACTGCTCAATGCCATCGGTCTTGAGAATGTAGGTATAGATGCATTCATCAGAGATAAATTACCTTGGCTCATGGGGATGGATACGGCGGTCATAGTCAATATTCTTGGAGATGAAATAGGGGAATATGCTGAAATCGCTAGAAAACTCGACGATGCAAAAGGTGTGGATGCCGTCGAAGTAAACATTTCGTGTCCTAATGTCAAGTCCGGCGGGGCAGCATTCGGCACGGATCCCTGGGCTGCTGCAGATGTCACCCGGGCGGTAAAATCTGCCACCAGTCTGCCTGTGATAGTCAAACTGTCACCCAACGTCACTGATATTACAGCTGTTGCCAAAAGTGTAGCGGAGGCAGGTGCGGATGCGGTTTCCCTTATAAATACCCTGCTTGGGATGTCCATAGATATAGACACGCGGCGACCTTCACTGGGTAATGTCTTCGGCGGGCTTTCAGGTCCTGCAATCAGGCCGGTGGCCCTGCGCATGGTTTGGCAGACTGTAAGGGCCGTTGATATTCCAGTGGTGGGAATAGGGGGAATTAGTGATGCCAATGACGCACTGGAGTTTCTGATGGCTGGGGCATGTGCCGTGGAGATAGGAACTGCTACACTGGTACGGCCGGGAACTGCTGTCGGTATCGTCGAAGGCATCACAGCCCATATGGAATCCCGGGGGGTTCCGGCCATAAAGGACCTCCGCATAGATTAACCCGTCATGGATTGAGACTAATGCTTCCTGCACAGGATGCAGGGTGGAGGGCTGAAATACGTCATTCATGACCCGAATTGCCGTCAGTGCGGTTTGTGCGCCTTTCTGTGAGCACACACCGTGGCATAAGCGGCATTCTGCGGTTAGAGACAGGCTGGAAGATTGCCAGAAACAGATTCGTCAAAAAACTGCTTCGTTTCGTCGCTGTGTCGGTTAATAGATGCGCTGAACGTCAGGGTGGGGACCGTGTGTTACTGGTTTTCGCTCTTCCTGGTCATCCTTGTCACCACGGATGTGGTACTGCGGTATTTTTTCAGTGTGACCTTTGCTGCGACACGGGAGATGGAATGGCATCTTTTTCGGTACTGTTT
>DTYO01000283.1 GCA_012961845.1 Thermodesulfobacteriaceae bacterium | reverse complement strand
TGCGCCGTGTGCGGCAGGGGGCTTTGCCATCAGCATGCACACATACATGATGAGCTGACACTTGCGAAGTCGGATACGAGTACAGGGCATACCAGTTACTACAATGCCTACTCTACACTGAAATGTTCGGACTGCAGACTTGAGTGGAAGTATAATATACCTACCTGAAAGTGCGTATCTGGTCCCGAAGTGTCGCTTCTGCTTTGTTGTCAGGCAATCGGAGTATTTGTCGGACACGCCTTCATGTCTTCTGCCATATATATGGATATCTGAAGCACCATGAAAGGTGATACAGGTCTGCAGTTTATCCTGTCTCATGTGCGAAAAGGCTGTAGTCTATCCCTGGAAAGATATTATTTCTGTTTTCCACTGATGACAGCCACTCGGCGTCTATGTTGCCGGTTTTCAGGCCGCTGTTCAGCCTGTGGAATCTCGCCAGATGGCTCCTGGTCCTGTGAATACCGTATTCGGTGGTGGTCCCGGTATTGATCATGAATGCCCAGTCGCTTGACTGGGCCAGTAGCAGTTCTCTGGCGGCCTGTTTTAACGCTCTGAGAGTGATGCCGTCGGCCCGGGGGTGTTTTTCTACCATCTCTTCCATCATGGCGGCGCCCTGGTGAAGATGCGGGTATATCCAGTCGTTCTTTCCGTTGAGCCATGTCTCATTGAAGCCGTTGAAGCCCCAGCTGGAGATGGAAGGCACGGAACAGACGTTTGCAGGATATTCTTCCAGATATTCCGAAAGGTGGATGGTCCGTATTGTGTCCTGTTCGTTACTGATTTTCCTGAAAAGGTGTTCCAGCCACAAAGGGCCCTCATACCACCAGTGCCCGAAAAGCTCGGCGTCGTATGGCGCGACTATTACCGGTTTCCTGTCCATGACCGATGCCAGGTGCTCAGTCTGTTTTTCCCTGTTGAACATGAAGTTCCCAGCATGAACGGCGGCTTTGTGGGCGGCCTTTTCAGGGACGTAGACTTCCTTATGGTCCGTTTTTCCCGTGATGCGGTAATACTTGAAACCGGTGTCGATCCTGATTCCATCCGGATGGATGAAGGGCTTTATGTAGTCGAGATCCAAGTCGTATGCTATGTCGCGATAAAATTCCCTGTAGTCATGGTCCCCCGGATAGCCGTCGGCTGCACTCCATACCTGCCGGGACGATTCGGGATCGCGGCCGAATACGGCCAGGCCGGAAGGACAGTAAACAGGGGCATAGACTCCGTACCTGGGTCTTGGGCAGCCCCTGGTGATCCCGTGTGTTTCCAGAATGGTATAGGAAATGCCCTGTTTCCTGAGTGTCTGGTCCACACCTGGATAATAGCCGCATTCCGGTAGCCAGAAGCCTTTTGGGTTGCTCCCGAATAACTCCCTGTAGTGTTGTATCCCCAACGCTGTCTGTGCCTTTACTGATGACGAGTTGACCGATAACAGCGGAAGGTAGCCGTGAGTGGCGGCGCTTGCCATGATTTCCAGCACGCCTGCTTCCTGAAACCGGTTGAATGCCAGGATCAGGTTTCGATCGTATCGGTTTACAAAGGCATCTCGGGTTTTCAGCAGATGATTGTGATACCAGGCGGCAAGATCGTGAAGTGCCGGCTGAGTCCTGGTTCTTCTCACTTCCTTTCCGCCCAGCTCTATCAGATTGTCGAGTCTTCTGAGGTAGCGGTCCTGCAGGAACGGATCGGTCAGCATGGAGGCGAGAGTGGGGGTGATGGACATGGTCAGTCGGAAATCGATACCGTCATGGATCAGGTTTTCCATGGCTGTCAGCAGGGGGATGTACGTTTCAGTGACTGCTTCGTAGAACCAGTTTTCTTCCAGCGAATCCCTGTGCTCAGGGTGTCTGACAAACGGCAGGTGTGCGTGGAGTATTATGGCCAGGTAGCCCTTTTCCATTCTTTGACCTCGATATAGAAATCATGCTTCCTAACAGGCACTGAACAACAAGCCATGGTCTGGAGAAACTTATCCGGAGGATATGCCTGAGACAAATTCTTTTTCATTTATTTCCGTGAGATCAGGAATCTTGTCCGGTCCGGCTGTGCCGGGCGGTTTCCCGTCCGGCGATTCGGTAGATTCAGGAGACAGGAATGAATCCGTTTCAGATACATGGGATATTGTTCCGTCTTTACTGAATTCAGGAAGAGAGGCAGTCGGATCCGGTTCCGGGAAATCCCGGCCTGGCCGATCGGAGTTCCTTACGGCTTCAGGCGGTTTCCTGTCCGGTACCGGCTCGTCCCATTTATGGTCGCCCCTGTCAACAACAATATATTCATCCGCCTCTCTGTCCGATGGGTGCACTCCGGGGGCGTGAATGATATTGGACCTGGCTACCGGAGAAAATCGGCCGCCACATGCCCTGAAACCCAGTTCTGCATAATATGATCTTCCGGGTTCCCAGAGATGTACATACCAGTTTCCGGCTTCAAGATCGATTTCGATGTCGAAATGATAATCGGGATCGGCTTCACAGGAAACCGTGTCCGTGACATCATAAAATCTCAGGACGGCCTGCCCGGAGTCCTTCTCGTCGTCTGCCCCGCCGTCGGGAGCGGCTTGTCCTTCATTACCTGAGACGACAGTCGGGCAGTATTCCCAGTAGGCGTGTACCACATAAGGGCCTACAGGCAGGAGAATGACCCTGGTCCGCCAGTATGACTCAGGCAGGGTGTTCGGATTTGAGAGGCCGGGGATTTCAGGGTCTGATTCTGAATCCCTGCCTCCTGCCTCTGCCGGATGGGAATCCGCTGTGCCTGTTCTGTGAATATTCTCCAGCAGCGCGGGGTTGGCGCATCCATCGTGCCGGCCTGTTGTTTTTTTGCTCACCATACCTCAGAGTTTCTTCGTATGACCGGGATTTCGTCCCTGGCGGCGCCCCGGCGGAATCACCAAATGTCCAGGCATTGCAGATCTTCTTTTGATGACGAATCTGTCAGAACACTACAAAAAAATGTCCTGAGACTCAAGCGATACCTTTTCCAGTTCATGCCATATGCGTCACTAGGATGAATCACTGCCTGGATGTGATGAGCAATATTCCCTGCCCAGGTCTGAGTTCATAATGGAACGGGGCTGGAATGAAATCCAGCTGATATTTTGGAGAAATATCGGTCATGGGCCTGCCTGACTGCACAAACTGCCGGAGGTCGTTCGAGAAAAAATGCTGCCTGTTGTCAATGTCTTTATTCAGTATCAGCAGGGCCTCTTCGCCAGAATTGACAGATGCTTTCCACATCAGCAGCACATTCGGATTATCATGGTGCAGGAACTTGGTGACAGCTTCTTCCTGGAAGATGCTGTGTGACGCCTTGATCCGGTTGACTTTTGATATGAAATCAGTCAGATCAATATCAGTCTGTTCCCAGTCTTCCGGTTTTGTCCCTACTACATGAAGCTTTTTTCGAAAACCAAATTCATATCCCATGGGCATCATGACCCCGGCTGAAAACAGGGCGGCAAAAAGGTAACGCTGTCTTAGCCCGTTCTCATTGCCGTGCAGCTCTTCACACAATCTCAAAGTGTCATGGCTTTCCGGAAAACTGATGGAAGGCGCGATGTCCCGGGTGAGTTCATACTGCTCCATGAGCCAGTTTCCATGAAAGTTCCACCACTTGGAACTGTTGAAAATGTAGTCAAAGCCTGAAGCGGCAGTTTCCCTGGTCTGATCCGGCGGACAGCCCAGAGTCTCGGCAAAGAAAAGCACTTCAGGATCGACGTTTTTCGCCTCGGCGATGAGTCGTTTCCAGAGACTGGCCGGGACCTGGTATGCTGCATCACAGCGGAATCCTTTGAACCCCAGCTTGATCAGGTATTTTATCAGGTCTGAAAAGAGCTGAAACAGCCCCTCCCTGTCCGTGGTATACTGGTGGTCGAATCTGGCAAGGTCTTTCCATATCACCTTTTTTCCGTTTTCATAACAGTAGGAGTTGGCCACCCGGCCGTGCTCTTCCCAAACAAACCATTCGGGGTGAAGGCTGATCAAATCTGAATCCACAGAGGCGTGACTGATGACCAGGTCTATCATGACCTTGAGCCCAGCTTCGTCGGCCTGCCGCAATACGTTTCTGACCTGATCTTCCGGCCTGCGATCCGAGTCCGGATCTGTGAGTATTGGGTTGAACGCATAATAGTTTTTTATGGAATACAGGCTGCCTGAACTTCCAGGTTCCTGGACAGGGTTCACGAAGATCCAGGTAAAGCCCATTTCATGTGCTTGCTGAAACGTTTCTTTCCACCGGGTAAAGTTACCAGCCAGGAGGGGGAAGAGGTTGTATATGATCATCTTGTCGTGACTAGCCATAGATGTATTCCTTTCCGGTTATCTGCCGAGGCGATGTCGGTGGTATGCTGAAACTGCCCTGCCGTGAATCCGCTGGCAACGGATATACCATGGGCCAGGTGAAAGAATAAACTTGAAATCCTGTTTGAACAATGGGAAAAATAAACGAATTGCCCGCTGTTTGGATTTTGAAGTTGATATTCCTGGTCGAAAGGGAAAAATATGAAGGATACAAAGGAATGCGGCTATAGGGTGTCTGGCCTGAATCTGTGGTGGGAGAGAAAAGAAAAGACGGGGAGCCACGTGGAAATAGTTTTCCACTTGAAATCAGAGGAGAGATGCATTCTTCACTGGGGGTGCTGTGGGAGAGAGGGAGGAGCCTGGGAGAAGCCTCCCGGATACGTCTGGCCTGAAGGGACTGCTCAGGTGGGTGAAAGTGCGGTTGAGACGCCGTTTGTGCCTGGCAGCGGTGAACAGACGGTGTCTATCGGTCTGTCCCAGGATCTGGTGTGTCCGTTTCTGGTTTTCGTACTGTTCTTCCCAGGGAAAAACCTCTGGGAGAATAACCATGGAAAGAATTATTTTGTTCCTGTTTTCGAGGATGCCAGGCCTGGGCGGATGCCTGAGGAGGTCATGCATTCTCAGATTCATGGAAAGGAACTGCTGTCCCGAAGGCTTTTTGAGCTTGAGGGAAACAGGCAGCTGGCAGTGGCTGTGGCACAGGAACCGAAGGGCATTGTAACCTACATGATTACCGATCTTCAGGGACCCTTGTTTTTGCACTGGGGAGTGGTCCGGCGCAACCGGGCCGGGTGGCTTCCACCGCCCGATTCCATGAGACCTCCGGGATCCGCGGACACTGGGAGTGGAGCTGTTCAGACCCCGTTCCGCCTGGAGAGGGGACTGTACTGTCTTAAGCTCAAATGCGGTGAAGATGAAGATTTTACCGGCATCTCGTTTGTGCTGAAGCAGGCCGAGACAGGCCGGTGGATCAAGAACGGAGGATGCGATTTTTTTATCCCCCTGCAGATATCGGAACATGAGAAAGAAGTCTATGAGACTCCTGAACTGGCTGATATGGCTGAAACGATAATTCAGGCCGAGACAGACCGTAATTCCTGGACTCTTATGCACAGGTTCAACCTCTGCCACGATCTTCTGGACAGGGTGGTCGGGGATGTTCAGGGACTGGCCCTCATATTTGTGTGGCTTCGTTTTTCTGCTATCAGGCAGCTTGACTGGCAGCGCAACTACAATACCAAGCCAAGAGAGCTTGCCCATGCACAGAAGAGGCTGACCCTGAAGTTGGCATCCATGTACCGCGGCAGCAGCCTGGAATGCCGCGAACTGATACGTTTGATATTAACCACAGTTGGGCCGGGAGGTGAGGCTGGAAAGGGACAGAGGATCAGGGATGATATTCTCAACATTATGCACAGGCACAGGATCAAGGAGGTCACAGGCCATTTCCTGGAGGAATGGCACCAGAAGCTTCACAACAATGCAACACCTGATGACATAGTCATATGCGAGGCGTACTTGGAGTTTCTCAGGAGCTATGGCGATCTTGGGCGTTTTTACGAAGTCCTTGAAAACGGCGGAGTTACCAGTAAGCGGCTCAGGAGTTTCGAACGGCCCATAGTGACGGATCCGGATTTCAATCCTCATATAAGAGACGGCCTTATCCACGATTTTGAAAATTATTTGGAATTGCTGAAGTCTGTCCACTCCGGAACGGATTTCCTCAGTGCCGCTAGGTCTGCGAAACACTGTCTGGACGACGAAATGAACGGCAGGGTCTATTCCGTCTACCACGACAGAAATAATGAATGGATTCAGATTGTTGAGCGTGTCGAAAGAATAGTGTATCTCCGGCATGACCTTACAACCATCCTTGATTTTCAGGAGGATTCGCAATGTGTCCGTGACCTCATCTATCTCGACATTGCCCTAGAAGAGGTCCTCAGGATGCTGGTGGAACACAACTCCGGCGC
>DTYO01000282.1 GCA_012961845.1 Thermodesulfobacteriaceae bacterium | reverse complement strand
CGACACCAGAAATTCACGTCCGCGAATTATACCAACACCAGAAAAATTATGGTTCCTGCGGCAAGACCAGAAGGAGCCAGAAAAAAGCGGAGCATCTTAGCATCTGCCACCATGTTGTAAGGACTGCGCAGGAATGCCTCAACCTAGCCTATGTCCATCTTCCACCACATCATGTACAGGAAGAACACCATGAGCAGGTATTTGGGAGTAAAAAGCACGTAATTCAGCCATTGAGAAGGATGCCGAAGCACCCTTGTTCTCCGGCTGCCTCACTCCGCTATATTCGACACAAAACCGATGGGACAAATCCATCTGCAGAATCCCTTGCGAAGCAGTACGGCGATAGTCAGTACTGCCACGAGGATCACCAGACCTGCGGGGTGTATCGGGTCGAACCGGTGGCCATAAGGAAATTCTTCAGCTCCAGCATGGCGCTTATGGGCAGGAAGACCTCTATGGATGCAGGCCGCGGCACAAAATTTTCAGAACGGTCCAGGGCCAACAGATAAAAACGATAGAACCTGAAACCTATGAAGACGGAATAAGCGACAAAAACCGCCTGCACCAGCTTGCGCACAAGACCGACGGGCATAGATCTGATATTTTTCCTCCTGTCTGTATATCGTTCTGCGAAAAGAGAAACAGCCGGCAGTATCAACCGAGCAGATAGCTCACAAGCTCTCCGTGGGAATCAAGGACTGCATCCGCCCCAGCAAGGTGTTCTTCAGACAGGGTCGTGGTAAGGGCCACGCACTGCAGTGCTGCCGCCTTCGCTGCAGCTATTCCGGCTGGTGCGTTTTCCACGACGACGCACCTGTCCGGCCTCTCCTCAAGGCCTGATAGGGCTGCAAGATATGGATCGGGATGGGGCTTTCTCCTTGCCACCTGGTCGCCTGTGACTATATGGTCCATGCAGTTTCGGATTTCTTTAGGCAGAACACCGTCCAGTATATCCCAATAGGAGCTGGTGACGATAGCCATGCGCTTTCCGGCACGATGAAGCCTTATGACCAGATCTACGGCTTCGGGAAAGGGGCTGACACGGTCGCGGTAACGGACGGAAAATATTTCTATCTGCCGCTCCAGGATCCTCTGGAATTCTGCTTCTTCGATGGAAGTGCTCTGACTGCTGAAAATTGCAACGGCCGTATCCGGCTCAATGGCTCCTTCATGCATGTATATCGTTTCGGCAGGCACTGAATAACCGTGATCCCCCAGGGCTTCCTGCCAGGCTCTCACGTGCCACGACATGCTGTCGAGGATCACTCCATCCATGTCAAACAGTATGGAGGTCTGTTCACACATTTAATATTTCTTCTCTGCTTTTCAAGAAACGGATTTTTTCAAACAGAATACCTTCTGAATGAAGAAAGGTAAACATCCTCCGGAGAGTACAGAGACCGCTGAACCTTGAACCTCAGGATTCCTGAGATTTTTCCCCTCTGCCCCGCTGTTTCTTTTTCCTGATACAATCCCTGATCCGGTCCACCAGATAATCCAGCTCAGGCTTTGTAATCTGTTCGTCTGCCCCTACGGATTCTCCCTTTTTCCGCAGCATATCGTTGATCAGGGATGAAAACAGTATCACGGGTATGGCATTGAGCTCTGGATCGTCCTTTATGCGCTTGCAGAGATGGTGTCCGTCCATTCTGGGCATTTCAATGTCTGTAACCACCCCCAGGACCGATTCGGCTGCCTCTCCCTTTTTTTTCAGTTCTTCCAGGAACTCCCATGCATAAAGCCCGTCCGGACAGGCTGTTACATCATAGCCTGCCATCTTCAGGGCCCCTAACATCTG
>DTYO01000281.1 GCA_012961845.1 Thermodesulfobacteriaceae bacterium | reverse complement strand
CCGAGAGAACACCAGCGGTAGAACCTGAATAATCTGCCTGTCCCTAATCCTTCTACTAATCCTTCTAATCCTTCCAAAAAATCAGGCTTTTGTTCCAGAACAAGGCAGTCAAGCAAAATAACCGCAGACAATGTAGTGATATTTCGAGGATTATTTTTCACGTTCAATATGGTTTATGGGGCAAAATGACATTTTTTAGAGTACCCTGAATTTTGCCGATACATCAGGCCTCCAAAAAAATACAGCAAACCTGATTTACACACATCGATCCTGTTGATAAGGCGGGAAACTGGTTTATAATCGGCGTGTCGGTCATGCATCATAAAACAGGCCATCATATGACCGGAAGACAGAACAGGAGCAAATCCCAAATGAAAAAGGATGGAATCACACAGTTTCTGACATGCATGATGTTTCTTACGGTATCAATGGCCCTGTGCCAGAGCTGCAGTAGCATGTATTACGCCGCATGGGAACAGGTAGGGAAACACAAGCGGGATCTACTGAGAGACAACGTGAGCGCAGTGCGCGACGAACAGATGGAGGCAACCGAACAGTTCAAGGATGCTCTCACCAGGCTTAAGGAACTTACAGGATTTCATGGAGGGGACCTGGAGGAGACCTACAATGCCCTCAAGGCAGACTATGAGGAGTGTGAAGAAAAGGCCGAAGCGGTCAAGGTCCGGATTGAAAAGATTGACCATATAGCATCAGATCTATTCGAGGAATGGGACCAAGAGATCGAAACCATATCCAGTACAGATCTGAGGAGGAAAAGCCGCAAGAAGCTGAAGCTTACTAAAGAGCGTTACGCCCGGCTCTACAGGGCCATGGAAAAATCCGAGAATCGCTTGGATCCCGTATTGACACAACTGAGAGATCAGGTCATTTATCTGAAGCACAACCTCAACGCCCAGGCCATTGCCGGGCTTCAGGCGGAAGTCTCAAGCATAGAGCTGGACGTGAGGGATCTGATCCGGGACATGGAAACATCCATTGCCCAGGCAGACGAATTCATAAAGGCGCTACCTGAATAATAAGAAAGATCGGCAAAATCAGGGGAGCAGCCCGGACAGCCACTTCCATACATCCTCGTACAGGTTCTCCACCTCTTCGGCAGTGAGCCCTGCCCCCATGCCTACCTGTCTTGCCCTGTCGGATGTCATGAAGTCATCCGGTGCATGGCCATCTGAGTTGATCGCCAGACCGGCACCGCATTTCCGTGCCAGACCGGCTACGTGTCCATTGGTCAGACTGTGCCCCTTGCGCCCTGAAAGCTCGAGGAATATCCCCCGTTCTGCTGCAATCCTGCAGTCATCTTCGGACAGCAGGCCGGGGTGGGCCAGGATGTCTATATCCGCCTCCAGGGCTGCCCTGTTCGTGCCGGGTATGACCGGCTCGGTAATGGTCTCTCCATGGCATACCACTATCTTGGCCCCCAGTTTCCGGGCCTCTGATGCCAGGGGACCGATCAGCTCAGGATGGACGTGAGTCAGCTCTATACCCGGGATCAGCATGGTCCGGCTGAACCGGTTCACATCACGGGAAACCCTTACAAGCCTCTCAATGATAAAATCCAGATTCGAGGAGTCGGCATGATCGGTAATGGCCACCGCTTCGTAGCCCTTTACTTCCAGCCTCCTGACCAGCTCAGACGGAAGCAGCTCTCCGTCGCTGAAAAGACTGTGGCAGTGGAGATCGAACATCAGCATGAAGTTCACATCTTGTATTTGAATTTGTCAGGATCCAGTTCTTCAAGGATCTTGGTCCATTTTTCCTTCTCGGTGGTATCCTCCCCCATGACTGCCGAGGCCTCTCTGTCAGGCTGAATCTTACCCAGAACAGACTCGTTCACGTAAATCATGGCCTTGGCCCTGAGTGCAAGTGCAACGGCATCGCTGGGTCTGGCATCTTCGGTTGCAACCCGGCCTCCCTGCTTGAGCCTGATAGTTGCATAATAGGTGCTGTCCCTGAGATCGGACACTTCCACATTCTCTATCTCTATGTCCATTGCCCTCAGCAGATTCATGGACAGGTCATGGGTCATGGGGCGGGCAAAGGAAATCTTTTCCATTTCTGTGGCAATGGCTGTTGCCTCCAGAAGGCCTATCCATATGGGGAGAGTCCGTTCCCCATCTATTTCCTTCAGTATAAGGATGGGTGCATTAGATTCGGGATCCAGCGTTATGGAATGAACATACATCGGAATTTTTTCCATGATTACTCCAGGCTGCGATACTTGAGATTTTTCCGGAAAAGCCCTGTGCCTTATGGATATTCAAAGAAACACCGATATTTTCCGGAAATTCCCTCTGATTAATATAATTCGTTTGTAACAGAAGTAAATCCTTCATCCTGTAAAGAGACAGATCCGGGCAGCCTTCCTCTGAGAGAATGACAACACGCCCTTTCTATTTCAACTGTCACCACTTCTCCGGCGAGTTCTGCCGGCCCAGGCAGGTTGATCACGTGGTTCCCCCTAGTCCTTCCCGTAATTTCCGATCTATCTCCCCTGCTTGGCCCTTCTATGAGGACCTCCTGCTTCCGGCCTTCCAGTACCTTGTGGCGCCGCATACCTATTTCGTTCTGAACCCTAAGCACCTCCTCGAACCGTTCATTCTGGACATGTAACGGCACCTGGTCTTCAAACGAAGCAGCCCTGGTGCCCGGCCTCGGCGAATACTTGAAAGGGAATATCTGTTCAAACTCAACCGTTTCGAGCAATGACAGTGTATCAAGGAAATCACTGTCTGTTTCGCCGGGAAACCCCACGATCAGATCTGTAGTCAGCACAATTTCAGGACAGATGGATTTGAGCCTGTCCACTGTAGACAGATACTGGTCCCTAGTGTAATGACGATTCATTCTCTTCAGAATTCCCGTAGAACCGGACTGGACGGGAAGATGGAGATGTTCACAAAGCTGGGGAACCTCCCTGAAGCACTTCATGATATCGGATGTCAGGTCTCTCGGATGGCTGGTGGTAAACCTGAGACGCTCAAGGCCAGGCACACCGGCTACAGCCCTCAGAAGTCCGCTAAAACAGGGGTAGTCCCTGTTCTTCTTCCCATAGGAATTCACATTCTGTCCCAGCAGGATGACCTCCCTTACCCCCTGGGCTAGGACATGTTCGACTTCTGCAACGATATCCCCGGGAGGACGGCTTATTTCGCGCCCTCTTACATTGGGAACGACACAGTATGTACAGAAATTGTCGCATCCCTGCATGATGGTCACGAACGTCCGCACCGGATTGTTCTCAGGAAGCGGTGCCCGAACCAGGGGGATTGAAAAATCCCTGTCCAGTTCCGTATGCACTGACGGCCATTTTTCCGCTGCCCGACCATCTTCAAGGATCTCTGGCAACCTGTATATCTCCAGGGGTCCGATCACAAGGTCGAGAAACGGCATCCGGTGCAGCAGACGACCTCCCTCCAGTTGTGCAACACATCCAGTAATGCCTATGACCATTTCGGGCCTGAGTTTCTTGAGTTTTCTAAACCTGCCCAGCAGACTGTATGCCTTGTTTTCCGCCTTTTCCCTGATTGCACAGGTGTTTACCAATACGAGATCGGCCTCTTCAGGCCGGGACGTCAGTACATACCTGTTACGCAGGATCTGGGCCATCCTCTGGGAGTCGTAGTCATTCATCTGGCACCCGAAAGTGGCAATGTAAAGCTTTTTCAGGTCTGCTGTGCTGACATCGTCTGATCTGTCAAATATCAAGTTCTTCATCGTGCTCTTCAATCCGTCGGGACAGCTCCGGTGGCTGTCCAGCATCATTTTCCATACCGGAATATAACCACAAATTCCCGATATTGAAAACTCATTTGCCTGACAGGAGTCTGCGCCGGGAGCGCGGCATAAACCCTGATAATTCGGTTAGCGAGTTTGCAGAAGATGTAAAGTGGAGGAAGTGCAGACGTGTTTTGGTACTTCAATCCCTTGACAATGCAGCAGATTTGGTGAAATAGCGCTCCTCCGTCCGGCTTCAAATGTCGAACACTTTTTCAATGAATTCGTTACACCTTTTGGGCGCAGTTTTTTGCCTCACTATGTTACATAATCTGCTGTAATTTAAGATTATTAGCATTTGCCTAGCTGTTAAAGCGAATAATCCGGGATAAAACCGGGGCAGTCCTTCACCCGGGACTCGTCTGCTCTACTGCTGGACGTCGGAAATCCGAAGGAGATTTTCCAAGTAAAATAATGGATAAAATCTCTTATTCTTTTTTTTCATCTTTCGATAAGTGAGACATACAGAAAAGGAGGAACTTATGGAAAGGATTACAGGATTTAAATGGAGGACCAGAGAGATGAGAATCCTTTTTTCAGGGGCACCAGTTTTCATGGCTGCCGTGGTTTTTCTTTTGACCTGCAGTTCCGTCCAGGCCTGCGGGTCCATAAGCAGGGACAAGGCCCTGGAAACAGCAACCTGCATAGCTGATGTGATCATAGCAGGCAGGCGAATTGTGGCCGAAAACCAAGCCCTTATCAACAACCCCGACAAGGAGGACAAGGGCTTTACTCCTGAGTTCGTGGAATCACAGATCAGAGATCGTTTCAGGAAAATGACAGACAGGGACATCTCAGGTCTCGATCCGGAAACCCGGGCAATCGTGGAACAGGTAATCACAGCCGCCAAAATGAGCGTAAAAATGAATCAGCCCAGGATAAACAGAGCAGGAAAGGGTTTCAAGGGCTATATACCCGCTGTCTTTGGCCGTGAAACCGGCCAGATACTCAAGAGGCGATGCAACATCATCATCAAGCAGACCACATTTAAATACAGAAGTGCCTACAACCAGCCAGATTCCTATGAAAAAACTATCCTGAAGAAGTTTGAAAATCCCGATTATCCCAAAGGACAGGGCTACGGAGAACAGACAGGGAAGGACTACCGCTATCTGAAACCAATTTATATAAAGAAAGCATGTCTCAAGTGCCATGGCGACCCGAAAGGTGCAACTGATATAGCCGGCAGGAAGAAAGAGGGCTACAGGGAGGGTGAACTCAGGGGCGCTATCAGCATAATGTTCCCTCTAAATTGACAATCTTGCACGGGTCAAAACCATGAAGCACTTCAGCGATCTTTCCATCAGTGTCAAGATCATTCTGCCTGTAGTTACCTGCCTACTGTTCTTTTCCGGTTTCTCCGGTTACGTTGTTTTTGACAGATGGTCACGTTCAAACGAGATCCAGATCAAGGACAGCCTGAATTTTTTCAGGCAGCAGTTCACGAACAGCATGGAGGATACAGCCTCTACCGGACTACTGCTGGCAGAAAACATGGCCGCCAACAACGACATCCAGTTTGCCCTTGCCCTCAGGGATCCTGGAATACTCAAGGACATCACGGATCCTCTGATTAAATCGTTGAAGGCCGGCAGATTTCTGTCGGGCTATTTCTGCTTTATCGATGCCGACGGGAATACCGTATTTGCCTCCGGCCATCCGGAACTGTCCGGTCTATCCATGGAAGAACTTGGCCTGGACCGCCGTGTTCTCAATGAGAGAAGCAGGGAAAGTCGTCTCACCGTGGCGGCCGACGGACCTCATATCCGTTGTATGGCTCCTGTGGTTTATAATGCCGAATTCGCAGGCATCGTCTGCTTCAACGTATCGCTGCACTCTGTCTTCAGGAAAAACAAGGGGAACAATGCTCTGGTTGATTTTGCATGGCTTGCGCCTTCGGCCGACAACAGCCGGACCGCTGAGTCGGGTGATATTGTTGTGACTCAGACCACCATGAAGCCTTCTTCAACGGTTGCAGAAATCCGTGGTAAGCTGAAACAGGTACTCCGCACTGAACCAGGCAGGATTATCGCGGCAGGCAACCGCCATATCATGACTTTTCCACTTTCTGACAAGGAAAAACAGGCGGGGCTTTTCCTGCTAGTATATGATGGCAGCCGGGAAAAACATGCGCTCAAGGTGACCCTCGCAGGGCTCCTGTCCGTTCTTGGAACGGGGTCTTTGATCTCAGTGGCTATCCTGGCCTATGTAATAACAGTGACATTCAAGCCCCTTTCGCAGTTCATCCACTTCATGGAGCGTTTTTCAAAAGGAGATTTTACCAGTACTGCACCGGTCAGCAGCCGTGACGAGATAGGTCGCCTTTCTCAGATGGCCAACGATCTCCTCCTCAAGTTCGGCAGCATTTTTTTCACCCTGAAAACCAATGCTTCAGATCTTGAAGAATCTTCTGAGAAGATGAGCAGTGTAGAAGAGGACCTGAAAAAAGAGTCTCTCCGGCTGGGTGAAGCCTCAAGAGACATCGCAGACTCCGTCACAGGCATTGCCTCCAACATCGAAGAGGTTGCCAATTCCATGAACGCCATGGTAGCTGCAAGCGAAGAGATCGGAAGCACCATAGCCGCTGCAGCAGCCCATTCTCATGATGCCATGGAAAAAGCACGCGCTGCCGATTCGGTAATTCACAGCCTGGGCAGGAACTCCGGACAGATCGGATCCATCACCCAGGTGATTCAGGCCATTGCCGAAAAGACCAATCTTCTGGCCTTGAACGCTACCATTGAAGCTGCACGGGCTGGAGAAACCGGAAAGGGCTTTGCCGTAGTGGCAAACGAGGTAAAAGAACTTGCCAGCCAGACTACAGATGCGACAAAACGGATTTCAGATATGATTCAGGCCATCCAGAGTGATACTGACCAGGCGGTTGTTGCAACGGATGATATAACAAAAATCATCGCTGAACTCAGCAACCTTTCAAATACTATTGCAAGCGCCGCCGAAGAACAGACTGCAACCCTTTCCGAGATCCACATGAACATAGAGGACATGAAGTCAGGAGTGGATCACGTTGTTGCCGACACTGAGAATCTTGCAGGTCAGGCAATGACCGTGTCTGGAAATGCGGAGGTCATCTCGGAATCCAAGGGCAAAATCCTGAAACTCACAGCCGAGCTCAACCACCTGCTGAAAAGATACAGGATCAGCCGGGAGATCATTGAAAGGGCGGAGGGCAAAATCTGACAAAGATTCCACAAGGACACCTCTAAAATGTGTCTTTCTGTCCATAACTGTGCTGTACTCAAGAAGCAATCCTCGAGATATCACTACATTGTCTGCGGTTATTTTTTTAGTGCGCTTTGTTCCGGAACTAAATACCTGATTTTTAGAGGCACCATAAATGAATCACCAGTCCCGCCCAGTTACATCTGAATCCACATCTTGTGCAGCAGTTTGAGGCAGAAGAACAGCAGCACCAACCCGAAAACCCGCTTTATAGCGGCGCCCTGCAGCTTTTTCACCATTATCCTGGACCCCATCTGCCCGCCTGCGAAAGAAAACAGCGCAGCCATGGAGAGAAACCTCCAATCCACATCATCAACCGAAACATGGCCTAAAAAACCTGCAAAAGATGAAAAAACCACAATGAAAATCGATGTGGCCGCAGCTGTCTTTGCCGGCACCCTGAGCAGATAGATCAGCAGGGGAACTATGAACACCCCGCCTCCTATGCCCAGAAAACCTGCTATCAGACCGATCATCAAGCCGATAATAGTACCGCCGGCAACCCTCCAGACAGCACCGACCTCCCGGATTTCAGCTTGGGGTCTTTTTGAAAAGAGCATCCGTACGGCTGCAACGAACACGATGCCTGCGAGGACTGCGAGAAAAAACCGGCGGTCTGTACCGGACACAGCAAAGGCCCCGGCCGGAGCTGAAAGAGAGGAAGTAATCAAAAGAGGCAGGGCCATCCTGAAGTCCACCATTTTTTTCCGGAGATATGTGATTGCGGCCCCCACAGCAGCAATACCGTTCAGAAAAAGAGAAGTGGACACGGCCATTCCCACATCAAAATCCAGAACCACGAAAAGGGGAGCAAAAATCAGCCCGCCACCAAGCCCCACCATGGTGAGCACCAAGGAGATGAAAAATACGACGGGCATCAGTATCAGATTGGACATGGTGAATTTATCCTGGGAACAATCAGGTCATCCAGTATACCGCATTCCGCCCGGCCTCAACCGGCGGAAGAGGGCCTCATCGGCCGGGGAACTATCATAACGAACCGCTCTTTTGCATGGGCCGTGATTTCAGAAACAGCGTCAGCCTCTTCGGCCTGAAAACTATTTCTCAACTCCTGAACATAAAATCCCAGAAGTCTCTCTACCTCTTTAACCCCTGTATCGTCTATTGCCTTTATACTCACATTTGCCCCGACAGACAGACGCCTCCTCACGGCATTTCTGTCAAAGCCAAATTCAGGATACAGGCACTGGAATATGACTCCCCCGGTCATTCCAGCACACATCCACGGGCCTGGGTCACCCAGCACAACAGCCCTGCCGCCTGTCATGTACTCGAATGCAAACCCCTTCAGGTGGGCTCTTGTGGCTATATTGCCTTCGCTGTCCCTGACAGGAAAAGTAATCCTGCCGCCGAAGACGACATCTGCTCCGGACATACGGATACACGCCCTGGAATCCGCCATATTCTGCACTATGAACGTCCCGCCGATTGCACCATAGGCAAAGCTCTTTCCCGTGGAACCGTCGACCCTTGAGCCTTTGAGGTTGAGTCCCTTCAGCACTGCCATGTAGCCACCGAAGCTGCCCTTGGCAGCCCCGTCTTGGGAACCTCCGGTGACAGTAGTATTGATAGCCGGGACATTGAATGCACACAGACCGTTTCCAGGAACCGAGAAGTTAAGCCTGATGTTGGCAGTATGACCCGGTGATGACGCACCATATTTCCGGGTCATGGCACCTGCAAGGTATGTCCCTACCGACCTGTCCATACTAGTCACAGCATCCTCGGCGAAATCAACCACAGACCGGCCTCCTGCGAACCGCTCCATGGACAGGTCGGAGATGAGTCTGGTGAGATAGTTCAAGGGTTTCCGAAGTACCTGCGCGTCAGGGGCCTGACTGGATTCAACTGTGACTTCAGGCGGTTTCAGAACGTCTCCTGCATCAATATCGTCTCCCATTGTTTCCTGAACCAGGAGATCGGTTCGGCCGACCAGATCCTGGAGCCGCCGCTGTCCGAGGGAGGCGAGACGACTCCTGATCTCGTCCCCTATAGCTCTCAGCAGCCTGGCCAGGTTTTCCGCTTCTATCTCCATGTGCCGGGGAGAAAAACCCTTTACTCCCCTAGCAGCTGCGTCTTTCCTGGTCCTGAGCTGGGTCGAGATCCCCCTGGGACAGCTGTCCAGATGACAACGCTGACAGCTGATACAACCCACACCCATGAGAGCTACTGTCCCCAGTCCTGCCCTGTTTGCGCCCAGAAGAATCATCTTCAGCACATCTGCTCCGCTGCGCATACCCCCGTCGCACCAGATTTCCACCTGGTTTCTCAGGCCTGATTCCACCAGGGCCCTGTGGGCCTGGCTTACACCTATTTCAACAGGAAGCCCCACATAGCGTTTTGCATGTTCCCGGGCCGCACCGGTCCCCCCTTCGAATCCACTCAGATTTACTATGTCGGCGCCTGCCTTGGCGATCCCAACTGCTATGGTTCCAACGCCGCTGGTTACAGGCACCTTTACAGATATCCGCGCTTCAGGATTTGCCGTCTTGAGTTCCGTGATGATCTGGGCCAAGTCTTCTATGGAGTAGATGTCGTGCTGATTTGAAGGAGAAATCAGGGTTATTCCCGGCTTGCAGTGCCTGGCCCTGGCTACAGCTTCCGACACCTTGGATCCAGGTAGATGGCCTCCCTCGCCAGGCTTGGCCCCTTGGCCTATCTTAATTTCAAGAAAATCCGACGAATTGAGCAGGCCCATGTAAACACCGAAACGGCCTGACGCTATCTGCTGGCAGCGGTTCCTGCGATACTTCCCCAGCATGTCAGGTATCTCACCGCCTTCTCCGTTGATGCAGATTATATTTACCTTTCTGGCAGCTTCCGCATAGGCCCTGAATGAACTCTCGCCCTGGGAGCCGAACGACATGGCCGCAATAATCACAGGCATACTGTGCCCTCCGACCGATATGTCCACATCATCCATTGCAAGCCGCTTCTTCTGAGATACACTCCGAAAGCCCAGGGTATGCCGTATGGCAATCGGATTTTCCGAATCGATCTTTTCCAAGGCCTGGGCCATTTCCAGATAACCCTTCTTCCCAAGCGCAGCACTCCTGAGGACCCTGCCTATCACAGGATTACGCCTGGGCTCGGTATACACCTTTTCCTCATTCTCGGAGCCTGCCACGGCATATCTCTTCCTGCCCATTTCCTCCAGCACCCGGAAACTGAGCCCCGCCCTGTCCGAACCGCAGAAATTCGGTACCCTGAAGATTTTCTCAAGTTCGCGGGAAAGTCCGATAGAGGAAAAAATGCGGCCGTAACCGCACAGTTCATGTATGCCCATGGTGGACATGACTTTCTCCATACCTTTCTGCAGCACATCCAAGGTGTTGAGCAGGATCCGGTCTGCAGGATGTTTTTCGTCTTCCAGGTCACATGCCACCCTGAAAAAAAGATACGGATTTATGGCGTCGGCGCCCAACCCCAGGAGCAACATAAAATCGTGCAGATTCCTTACTGCGGCAGACCTGACTATTATACTGCATTCACGTCTGAGCCCCGCCTTTTCAAGACACGTACTGATCCGTGTCACGGCAAGTGCAGGATCAATGAAGACCCTGCCGTCATCAAAACTGAGGGAATCATCCAGCACCAGCAACACGGAACCCTTTGCAACCGCCTCCCCGGCCCCAGCACAGAGGCATTTCAGCCCCGCCTCCAGCCCCTCGTCGGGCTTGAAGGTGGCATCCAACACGCACACCCTGCCCTGATCATGGTGATGGGCAGTGAAAAAATCGATTACGTTTTCCAGCAGAAAGACACCGAAATCCCCGGCAACCTTCCTGCATTTTTCGCTGTCCACGGTAGACTCCAGACTGAAGGAATCCAGCAACAGGGGAGATTTCAGCTCAAGCCCCACCGGAGACGGGATCTTCTCGGACGAAATATTGGGTCTGTCGCCCAGTATCACTCTTGTGGTAAAATGTTCGGCCTCTCGTTCACGATCTATAGCCGGATTTGTCACAACGGCAACATTTTCCTTGAAATATTCCGCTATATTCGGAAGGGCATCAGGAACAAAAAAGGCAAGAGGCCCCTGGTGCCCCATTGAACCTATGACCGGTCTCCCGTGCATTGCCACCTTCTTCCTTATGGTAAGATCATATTTCTGCCATCCGAACGCCTTCAGTATATTTTCAGTGATGGCATGGCATCTGAACCGGAAAAGACGGTCCTGAGAGCCTGTGTTCCCTCCTTCAGACCCTTCCTGACCTAAGGCGTAATCGGGCAGGGTGCTGTAAAGTGATCTCACCGTCTTTCTGTAGCCGCCCCTGAGTTCCATGAGACTCAGAAGCTTTGCCTGTATCCTGCCGTAATCAAGCACGTAGGCAGGCCTACCGAAGCCGGCGTTTATGGCAATCTTTTCCCCTGGAGCAAGGGGTCTCGGATCTGAAAGCGTATTCTTCAGATCCACCACCCCCTTCTCAGAAGACAGGAAATATTCATCGTCGCTCTCTCCAAACCAGAGAGGCCTGAGACCCAGGGCATCCACACTGCCCATGCATATGTCGCCCACCCGTGCCACCACTGCCACCGGGCCCTGGGCAGAACTGGGAAAGAACCACCTGTAGAATGCATAGAGATCCCTGAGTTCCTCCTGATAATGTTCCACCTCGGTATAAACAGCAGGAAACACCATCTCCAGAGCCTCCATCGGTTCCAGGCCGTATATGTTGACAAGCCCTTCAAGTATCCTGTTGAGGTCCTGAGAATCACTTCCGCCCGGGACAGGCCTGATACCCAGGATCCTGCCCGTACTTCTCAGACGTTCTATCGTGTTCACTTCCCCGTTGTGTCCGAGTATGGAAAAAGGCTGGGCCCGTTCCACCGTAGGCAGGGTATTTGTGGAATAGCGGCTGTGTCCCAAGGTAATTATCGATCTGCTTTCCTCATCGAGGAGCTCAGGGTACACCCTGGGCAGGAATTCAGGGATGCCTCTGAGTTTATAGACTGCTGAATCCAGGCTGAGGGATGCTATGTGCACGTCATGGAACATCCCTTCGATGTCAAGCTGGAGCCTGAACAGCTTCTGCCGGGCGCTCCCGCGTGTTTCGCCTGAAATCATTCCGGCCACCTGCCAGAACAAGGGTGCCTCTTCCCTGGCTCTCGGTCCGAGCACTTCGTTTCTGCTCATGCCCTTGAGCTCCATGAGAATATCGAACCCCCTCTGTCTGAAGGTGCCCCGGATCTTCTCCATTACGTCTTCATATTGGCCCTGCATGCTGCCCGGAACAAGCAAATGCCCTATGAAAAACCCCCTGCTCTCAGCAAGATAAGGGCTCATCCCGTGCCCTGCCAGACGTCTGGCCCAGACATCCCTAGGTATATCTGTGAGAATGCCGCAACCATCACCTTCTCCGTTGATGTCTCCTGAACGGTGTCCCATCTTCCTTAGCGCATCGATGGTCCTGACAATATTGGCATGGGTGCTCTGCCCCCTCTTGTCCACCAGTGCGATGATAGCACAGGCGTCCTTTTCCTGGACAATTGTTTTCATGGGCATCGGTAAAATTTCCTTTCACTGGTACAGCTGAAGTCCGTACATATTATGAAGTCAGACATCAAATCATGGTCACCCCATATACTATGCCAAGGAGAACTGTTGAGCAATCGGCAAGGCACCTTTTTCTGATTCACCACAGACAAAAACACATGTGCCCTGCGTGATCCGATGAACTGCGTCTGCTGACCGCATGAAAGCATGTTTCCTGCACCCCCTCTGCCCTCCACCCAGCAGTTGCCGGGCCATACGGACAGACCTTTTTTGAGCCTGTGCGCGTGTCTGATATTCCAAAAAGCATATGAATATGTTATTATAGCGGGGTTAATGTTTGTCCGACGAATACATTTTCAGAGTTTGCATTCATTTTCGGGAGGAACAGAATGTTCAGCACAGGCGATCTGGCGGTTTATCCGGCACACGGAGTTGGAATTATCGAATCTATTGAAGAAAAATCAATAGCAGGGACCGAACATACCTTTTATGTAATGCGTATCCTCGACAATGACATGAAGATCATGATCCCCAAGAACAACGCCGAAAACGTTGGGCTCCGAAACATCATATCAGACAAGGAAGTGGAACAGGTATATGCCATCCTTCAAGAAAAAGACGTCAAGTTTACTCCTCAGACCTGGAACCGGCGGTATCGCGAATACATGGACAAGATCAAGACCGGATCCATCTTTGATCTGGCCTCTGTTTTGAGAGACCTGTACATTCTTCAGGCGGACAAGCCTCTTTCATTTGGCGAGAGGAAAATGCTGGAAACCGCCAGGAATCTCCTTATCAAGGAGCTGTCCATAGCAAAGGAAAAAAAGGAAGAGGAGATAGCAGAGGGCATAGCATCCATCTTTGGAATAACCGACAGTCATGTGACAAACTTCGAGATTTAGGAGCCTGCATCCAATACCTCATGAAAACCTTTCACAGGGCAAGCTGCCAAAATGTACCACACCGGAGCCTGACCGGAGATGATAAATTCTGTTTCGAATCGAGACACCCCGGCAAACAGCCTCAGCCACACATCTGACAATCTCATCATCATTTCTTTCCTCACTACGGAGATATCGGGTATCAAAACCTCTATTTCACTCAGCTTTTGTTTGGTTTTTGAAACGTACAATCCGGATTGATGGACAGGCAGGAACCAGCCAAAGACTTCCACATGGAAGTCAGTAAGGAATTCTCCGGCGAACGACTAGACAAATTCATAGTTGCAAACGACCTGGGCCTATCCCGCTCACAGGTCCAGCGGCTGATCACCGGAGGCAATGTCAGTATAAATAGTAGCGGAATCACTGTTTCGAGCCGCCGGGTGAGATATGGCGACTCCGTTACCGTCCGCATACCGCCGCCCAGATCACTCACTATAGTTCCGGTTCCCATGCCTCTGAACATAATACACGAAGACAGACACCTGATAGTGCTTGATAAGCCGCCAGGCCTTGTGGTGCATCCCGGAGCGGGCAATTTTGAGCATACTCTGGTTCACGGTCTGCTCCACCACTGTCAGGACCTGTCCGGTATAGGAGGCTGTCTGAGGCCGGGAATAGTGCACCGGCTCGACAAGGACACTTCCGGCCTCATGGTGGCTGCCAAAAACGATGCTGCTCATACCGGGCTGGCAGAAGAGTTCAAGGCAGGATCGGTCATCAAGGAATATAATGCTCTTGTCAGGGGCAGACTTCCAGACTTGACAGGCCGGATCGATAGGCCCATAGGCCGCCATCCTGTACATCGCATAAAGATGTCCGCAGGTATTGATTCTGGAAAACGCGCTCTGACAGACTGGAGGGTAATAAAGGAATTCCCGGGCACCACTCTAGTATCTCTGAAGATTCATACCGGCCGCACTCATCAGATCCGGGTCCACATGAGCTCGGTCGGGCATCCCCTGCTTGGTGATGCACTCTACGGCGGCCCAGGGCAGGTAAGGCTTGCAGACAGGGCCGTCACCATACCCAGGCAGATGCTCCATTCTGTCTTTCTTGAATTCACACATCCCGTTTCAGGGCAGCGGATGAAGTGGAAAAGCAGACTGCCTGAAGACATGATCAACGTAATTGAAAAACTGACCCGTGCCTGTTCATAAAAACGCTGAAATAGGGCAGAAAGACCGTTTCCGGCAGGTACTGGCTGCAACATCACACGGAGGACAATCAAATGAAGGTGACGGCTTTCAACGGAAGTGCGAGGAACGGCGGAAATACGGCCATCATGCTTAAACTGGTCCTGGAAGAACTGCAGGACCGCGGCATAGACACGGAGTTGATCCAGCTTTCAGGGGAGAACATCCCTGGATGCACAGCGTGCTACAAGTGTTTCAAGAATAAAGACCAGCGCTGTGCGGTAGAGGGCGACCTCATCAATGATGCCTTGGAAAAAATGCTGGAAGCAGACGGTATCCTTCTGGGATCGCCTTCCTATTTTTCAGATGTATCCGCAGGCATGAAGGCCCTTATCGAGAGGACAGGCATGGTGGCCAGGGCCAACAACGACATGTTCAGGCGCAAGGTGGGAGCTGCGGTCGTGGCGCAGCGCAGGGCCGGCGCCACACATGTCTTCAGTTCAATCAATTATTTTTTCTTCATTGCACAGATGATCGTACCTGGATCAAGTTACTGGAATCTTGGCTTTGGAAAAGAACCCGGAGACATCAGGAGAGATGAAGAAGCAGTACAGACAATGATGACACTGGGCCGCAACATGGCCTGGCTTCTGAAAAAGATCAAAACCTGAAAGAATCAGCACCTGCGCATCCGCGGCCACACATCGAGCATTCTGCAAACTCGCGATACAATCCGGGATAAAAGCCTGTGAGGCGGTCATCATGCCGACTCATCGAACAATCCCGGACCGGCCCATACCCACCGACTCTATGACTGCACGCTGGCCTGGCACGGTCTCCATGGCCTTTCTGTACAGGCTGACATATTTTTCCATTACCCGGTCCCAAGTGTAATTCTTACGTATATTCCGTATGGCGTTCACCCGGATTTCGCCCAGCACCCCGGGCCGTTTTCTGTAAACCTCCAAGGCCCGGACCAAGGCCTCGGAAAGGGCCTCGGGAGTATGCTCCCTGTAGGTGAAACCGTTGAAGCCGTCTTTCACCTTTACCAGACCACCTGTTGCCCGGACCACCGGAACATTTCCCATGAGCTGAGCTATGAAATCAGTCAGACCGCATGGTTCGTAACGAGACGGGACCACGAAAAAATCCCCTGAAGCATAGATGTAGTTTGCCAGAACAGGGTCGTAGCCTTCGTATACTGCCATCCTGCCGTCGAATCCCGGATCCTCCGCCAGACATGCCAACTGCCGGGATATGTCTTCGTTGCCGCTGCCGAGCAATGCCACCTGAAATTCATCGTCAACAGCCATCAGCTCCTCGAGAGCCACGGCTAGGACATCCAGCCCCTTCTGCTCGGTTATCCTGCTGATCACGGTGACCAGGGGCTGATCCGGTCTGAAATCGAGTCTTCCGCATTTTCTTGCCCCATCCCTGTCTGCAGGAAACTTCATGCTGCAGAGTCTCTTTCTGCATACGGTCTTTCCCCTGAGGTCTCCCTGTTCCGGATCGAAAGCAGCGGGAAGTCCGAGTTTCTCAGGCTTTCGAGGATCGTATGCGTCGGGATTGATTCCGTTGGTAATCCCCATGAGGCTTATACCCCGGTCTTTGAGGGCATGTCCGAACCAGCCGGTCAAGGCATCCAGTTCGGTCTCCTGGAGCTCCTTGGCATAATTTTCACTGACTGTGTTAACAACTGCATAGGCGGCGCCTGCCAGAAGTGGATCAAAGGCGCCGTTCAGCAGATTGGACAGGATCACCCTCAGCGGCAGCCCGGTAACTGCCCGGGCAAATGCAAGATCTCCCACTTCCTGGTGGTATCCTGTCCCGGCATTGTGAATGGTGACCAGGGCTGAGGATGCCGAGAAATACTGTCTGAACCCCTCCAGTTCTCTCATCAGGGCCGGTAGAAGAGCGGCATGTCCATCCTGGCAGTGGAAAACATCCGGTCGTTCTCCCGTATATGCGGCAAACCCCAGGGCCGCCTTCTGAAGCAGCAGGTTCATGGCAAAATAGTCGTAGTGGCCCGTTCCCATCTTGTGGTCCGGGTTTAGAATTTCTTCAGATTCAGTGTAGGTATAAACTCCCATTTTCTCGCTGAATCTTTCAGCCCGGACAAGCACCAGCCTGACCCCGTTCAGCTGTCTGAAACAGAAGCCGATCTGTTCCCGCCTCTCTTCCGACGAATAGTTCATATCCACTTCGAAAACAGGTTCAAGGCTTTCAAGCCCCAAGGTTTCCGGATCCATGAAACCATACAGAGGCATGACAACGGTAACACTGTATCCAGACCCGGCCAAGGCCTCTGAAAGGTCCCTGCTGACATCCTTAACTCCGCCTGCATCTGCAAAACCCCGATACTCACGAGTTATGAGCCATACAGATTTGATGGGCCTCATTCGAAGATTTTTTTCCATGTACCGCCGTCTCTGTTTCATGGACACCACTAATAATCAGGAATCTTGTTCCGGAACAAAGCGCACAACAAAAATAACCACAGGCATGTGAGTGATATTTCTTCGAGGATTATTTCCTGTGTGCAACACAGTTACAGGCCATCAGGACATCCTCGAAGGTGCCTCACGCTGTCCGGGCTCAAAGTTCGTCAGACTTACACGACCCCGAAGTCGATCCGGTACCCGGCCCGTCAATTAACTGTTCACGGAATTATTCTCTGAATTTAATTCAACACGACCTCCTGAGCTGCAAGCCTTCGCTTGGTGCTGCAGAACTCCTGACCGCCCGGAGCCACCACTGCAGATGCATTGCCCTGTGAAGGCCGGTCTGCCGGAGGTACGATTTCGAGCTGTGTCATATGCCCGTCTATACTGTGATCAACCAAATGGCTCTTGTCAAGAAATGCCACTGTCTTTATGTTGGGCAGGTATCAATCAATCATCCTGAAAAAAAGCACACGCTACCGGAACAAAAGGGCCATGCCTGAGAAATTATCGATTGCAGCCAATATACTGGAGGCCATAGGCCGCACTCCTCTTATCAAAATCAACCGGCTCAATCCATGTCAGGGGGTTACCATCTTGGCCAAGATGGAGTGTTTCAACCCAGGTGGATCCATCAAGGACAGGATCGCTCTTTCCATGATAGAGGGAGCAGAGCAGAGAGGCGATTTGACCAGGGGCAGGATAATCCTGGAGGCAAGCAGCGGCAATACCGGAATCGGACTGGCCATGGTGGCAGCGGTGAAGGGATACCGCTGCCTGATAGCCATGAGTGAAGCCGCAAGTCTGGAAAGAAGACAGATCATGCGCGCCTTCGGCGCAGACATACTGCTGACCCCTGCCCGCAAGGGAACGGACGGGGCCATAGAGGCGGTTTACCAGCTTGCCCTAGAACATCCTGACAGATACTGCGCCATCGACCAGTTCAACAATCCTGACAACTGGAAGGCCCATTACCAGGGAACCGCCATGGAAATCTGGGAACAGACCGGAGGCAGGGTAGACTCCATCCTGGCCACCATGGGCACCACCGGCACCCTGATGGGTTTGACCAAGCGATTCCGCGAGCTGGCTCCCGGAGTCCGCATAATCGGCGTTGAACCGTATCTAGGCCACAGTATCCAGGGCCTGAAGAATATGAAGGAATCATACAGGCCTGGAATATTCGACAAGCACGTCCCAGACGAAATCGTCAATGTTCACGATGACGAGGCCTTTGAAATGACCCGGAGGCTCGCCAGGGAGGAAGGCCTTTTTGTAGGCATGAGTTCCGGTGCGGCAATGGTGTCGGCCGTCAGAGAGGCGACACGCCTCGGACAGGGGGTAATAGTGGTAATCTTTCCCGACGGTGGGGAACGCTACCTGAGCACAAGTCTTTTTGCCGACCATGAAACCGAAGAGGAAAAAAACTCCGCAGTCCTGAGGCTCACCAACACCTTTACGCACAAGAAAGAAGTCTTTGAACCAATCCATCCTGAAAAGGCGGGCATATATTCGTGCGGCCCCACTGCATATGAATATGCACATCTCGGTCTCTGCAGACGGGTGGTGGTTGCCGACCTGCTCCGACGCACCCTGGAATATCAGGGTTATGAGTGCACTCATGTGATGAACATCACCGACCTGGACGACAAGACCATCAGGGCTGCTTCAGCCATGGGACGAGACATCGGTGAATTGACTGATTATTATGCCCGGGCCTTTCTCGAAGACGTATCATCCCTCAACGTCATGCCGGCATCGTGCTATCCGAGGGCCAGTGAACATGTGGACGCCATGATAGAAATGGCCGAAAAGCTGGTCGCCTCAGGATATGCATACGTAAAGCACGGCTCCGTATATTTCGACATATCCAAACTGCCTTCCTACGGACGCCTGTCACGGGTGGACCTGTCCGGCATAGACATCGGCCGAACCGTTGACCTGGACGATTATGACAAGGACAGTCCGGTGGATTTCACCCTGTTCAAGCGGGTTACACTGGATGAACTCAAGAAGGGCCTTGGATTCGATACCGAGTGGGGCAGGGTCAGGCCGGGATGGCACATAGAATGTGTTGCCATGGCAATGAAGTACCTGGGTGAATTCTTTGACATACACACCAGCGGCTGCGACCTTATATTCCCGCATCACGAAAATGAAATCGCAATGGCAGCCGCTCTGACAGGAAACCACCTGGCCCGTACCTGGATCCACAGTGAGCTTGTCATGGTGGACGGAAGCAAGATGTCCCGGTCCTCCGGCAATGTGGTAAGCCTGAGAGACCTTGAACAAAAGGGTTTTACAGGCAGGCAGGTGAGGTTTTTCATTTTGCGGACCCATTACAGAAAACCTCTCAACTTCTCGTATGAACATCTGGAAGAATCTGTCAAAGCGCTTGCCAGGCTCGACCAGTTTGCGGCCGATCTCCATGCCGTCACCTCCGGCACGGACGCTCCCATGAAAGCTGTACACGACCTGGAGGAAGCGGCTCTCAGGATGCAGGATGAATTTTTCTCTGCCATCAATGACGACCTCAACATTTCAAGGGCCCTGGGCGCCATATTCAGTCTTGTTCGTCAGATAAATCCTGTCATTTCCGAGGGCAGGCTTCCGCCTGAAGATGCCGCCAGAATCCTGGACACTCTGAGAGAAGCAGACCGCGTTCTCGCATGTATTCACATACCGGCCGCAGGAGCCGAACTTTCACTGGAGCTCCAGGAGCTGATCCGTGACAGGGAGGAGGCCAGGAAGTCTGGTGACTGGGACCGGGCAGACCGGATACGCAGGAAGCTCCTCGAATCAGGGGTAGAGGTCATGGATACCCCTTCTGGTGCAAGGTGGAGAATCATAAGGACAAATTGAGCCGGAAAAGCCGGTCCATACCCGGAGAAAAGGCGGGCTCATCCGCCGGCCTTGCCAGATCCGCCGGATCCGTGAGCATAGCCGTATTCTTTTCGCGTATCCTGGGTCTTCTGAGAGAGCAGGTCCTGGCAGGTCTCTTCGGTGCAGGAACCGCCATGGACGCCTTCGTTGTAGCTTACCGCATTCCCAATCTCCTGAGAGACCTGTTTGCAGAAGGCGCACTGAGCGCAGCGTTTGTCTCGGTCTTTACAGAATACGAACAGAAAAGGTCCAGGGAAGACACGCTTCGGCTGGTAAGCAACGTGCTTGCTGTACTGACTGTTACGGTTTCGATCATCGTGATCATCGGGATGGTCTCAGCAGGCCGGCTGGTCACCCTGCTTGCGCCGGATTTTGCGGACATTCCAGGCAAAGTCCTTCTCACCAAGGAACTGACCATAATAATGTTTCCCTTTCTCCTGTTCATTTCTGTTTCCGCCCTGTTCATGGGCATACTCAACACCAGGGGATATTTTTTTATTCCGTCTTTTGCATCCAGCTGTTTCAATCTGGCTTCCATCACAATAGGAGGCGGACTGGCCCTCCTGCTCCCCGGATGGGGGCTGCCTGCCATATTCGGAATGGCCGTCGGAACCCTCCTCGGCGGACTGGCCCAGCTCGGGATTCAGCTTCCCCTTGTGCTGCGGCAGGGCTTCAGACCGGGCTTCAGGATAGATCTAAGGTGTCCCGGTCTGCGGCGGATAGGACGCCTGATAGTCCCGGCAATAATCGGTCTTTCCGCCACACAGATAAATATCTTCATAAACACGAATTTTGCCTCCCGATGTGCTGAAGGGAGTGTCGCCTGGCTCAACTACTCGTTCAGACTCATGCAATTTCCCATAGGCCTTTTCGGTGTAGCCCTGTCAGTGGCCACTCTGCCCGTAATCGCCCGCCAGGCCGCCCTCAGGAATTCAGCCATCCTAGGAGAAACCCTCGTCTCGTCACTTACCCTGGCATTCGCGCTCACCACGCCGGCGGCGGTCGGTCTCTGGGTGCTGGCGGAACCAGTGATCGGACTGATCTATCAGCATGGCCGATTTTCTCCTTATGATACCTTCATGACTGCACAGGCACTGAAATTTTATTCCATAGGCCTGCTAGCATATTCTGCAGTAAAAATCATCGTGCCCGTCTATTATGCGCTTGATGACACTAGGATACCTGTCATAGGAAGTTTTATTGCCGTTGCCGCCAATATATGTATAATTCTCGCAACCATCAAGCTGTTGCAGCACAGGGCCATCGCGCTTTCCACATCCTTGAGCATAATTCTCAATTTCCTTCTCCTTGCCGCAATTCTTTACAGGAAGTTGGGCGGATTTCCTGCAGTAAGGCTGTTCTTTTCTCTGGCAAAGATCTTGGCCGCATCAGGCCTGATGGGTGCGGCGGTCTGGTGGATAAGCGGCCTTTTCGGGAAGAGCCCGTCTCCTTTAGGCCAGCTAGTCAAGGTCTTGGTTACAATACTGACAGGTATGGCCTGTTACGGCCTGACCGCCTTCATGATGGGGATACCGGAACTCAGGGAGGTGTCAGATAAAATCAAACAAAGGATCTTCGACCGATAAAACCTGTACTGCCGGGCCGTATCAGGATACTATTAGAAGGGTAATGAAAATTTCGGTAGCCCTGTGCAAGGTCCCGGCCTATCACAGACCCCAGGTAAGACAGACTGTGAGACACCTCTTTGAATCTCTGGAATTCAATGTGGGGAAAACGGCAAGGGTCCTTGTGAAACCGAATCTGGTCGTTCCCGGCAACTGCCTGGCTACAACGCATCCCGAGATAGTGAGAGGAGTCTGTGAATACCTGCTGGAATCAGGGGCCATTGTAACCGTGGGGGATTCACCGGCATTCGGCACCACCCGGAAAGTAGCCTCCACCATCGGGCTTGAAACTACTCTCAGAGGGCTGCCCGTAAAGATCATCACGCTTGGAAGTCCAGTGCCTGTCGTTCTTCCATGCAGGATCAGGGCTGGCATCTCCAGGCACGCCATGGAAGCGGACCTGATAATCAACATCCCGAAGCTGAAGGCGCACAGCCAGATGAGGATCACTTGTGCAGTCAAGAATCTTTTCGGCTGTATCAGCGGATTCAGAAAGGCACTTTCCCACTGCAGGTACGGCGATGTATCGAACATGTTCGAGAGTCTGATACTGGAAATCCATCAATTCCTGCCCAGACAATTCTGCGTTGTAGATGCCGTTACAGCCATGGATAGGACCGGCCCCCGGACAGGAGATCCGTTCCCCATGCAGGTCATGGGGGCTTCGGAAAGTCCGGCGGCACTGGACACCGCAGTCTATTCCATCCTCGGCCTGAAGCCGGAACAGGTCCCTCTCTGGTCCGAATCCCGGAAGAGGATGCTTCCCGGCTCCTTTCTTGAAGAGCTGCGATTCACGCTGGATCGCCCGAAACAATTGGAGGTAGCAGGATTCAGAATTCCGAAAAGACTTATCCCGGTAACGTTTCATCCGTGGAGGCTCCTCGTGGGGAGGATCAGGAGCCTCCTGACCCGCATGTAATTTTTTCCCTCCAGTTCACAGGGACACGGACATCCTGTCCGGCCTTGTTTCTGAACAGCAGATAACCGTTTCTGCATCCAAAAAGAAAGAGTTCCCTGGTTATCTCCACGTCATGCCTGCAATATTCGATAATCTCCAGTATCTTTCCCTCTCGCCACCATTTCAGGGCCTGGAGGCCGTCAGCGCTCTTTGACATGCCCAGAGTCACCCTGGCCAGGTGATCCAGTGACAGCCTGTAACCGAGTTGCCTGTGGAGATCTTCCAGCAGGTCAAGGGTGGGAAGCTTCCAGAAGTCCATGCCGCTGTATCCGCTGAGCACCTTGTAGTCGAATCGTTTTACGTTGAAGCCGACCACCATCTCGAGTCCGGCCAGGTGATCCAGCAGGCCCTGTATATCAGACTCCCTGTATTCCGTGAATTCGTCATTGGCCGAGTCATACACCACGGCGCAGCTCATCTTCATGAGATCCGCCCTGTGCCAGCCCCCGGCTTCTAGTGCTGAAAGCTGAGTCTCCAGATCAAAGACGCCAAAGTGAACACAGTCTTCCTTATCCTGCCTCCAACCTGCAGGCGGAGTCTCCGTCCGGCACTTCCGCCCCTCCTCCGGCACCTGTGTCCTATCTCCAGAGCCACTCGAACGCCCCCTGACCGACGACCGTACCATCTTTCCAGTGCTGCCATCAACTATACTCTCCAGGATATGGACAGCGGCGTCCTTGTCTATAGGCCTGTTCCCCGAACCACACTTGGGTGAATGAACGCAGGACGGGCATCCCACTTCACAGCGGCATTCCCTCACTGCCGACAGAGTCTGTCTCAGCAGGTCCTCGCCCTTTTCATAGGCCATGCGGCTGAGCCCCACCCCCCCAGGAATGCCGTCATAGACAAACACGGCCGCTTTTCCAAGCTGCGGGTGACAGGGTATGGATATCCCGCCAAGATCATTCCTGTCTGTGAGCACCAGGAGAGGGAGGATTCCGATGGCCGCATGCTCCACGGCATGTATGCCTCCCATAAAATGCATCCTGGCATGTTCTACAGCTCTCTGCACGGAATCAGGGATCTCCACCCATATTCCCTGTGTCTCGAACTCCTGGGGCGGAAGATCGAGCGGCACCCTTCCGAGCAGTCTCTGCCCCCTTACGTGCCTCCTTTCATAACCGATCACCTGATCACGGATTCTGAGAGTACCAAAACACATCCCGGCTCCATATACCGTTCTTCTGTCCAGCACCTCCATTATCTCAGTACTCTTGGCGCCCCTCACTCTTGTAAAATAGTCTGTCTTTACCGGAGAGACTTCCACTGTCCGGATCTCCAGATTCAGGCTGTCCACCAGGTAACGGATCCCCTGATGGAGATATACAGCACCTGGATGGGTCTCCCGGTACGCTCTCATGCCATCTATATCGCCCACAGTCTTTCCGGAGGTCCTGTCTATGATCTGGAAAGGGCTTCCGGTTCCCCGGAGGTCCACGTGCCTGTGAGGCATCTTTCTGGGAGAAAAGAGCCGGTCGCCCTCTCTGCTCCTTAGCAGCGCACCTTCAAATTCCATTTCCGATACCGCCATGGCCACCGGGCCTTCCGACAGCCACGGCTCCACCGTCCCGATGGCTGTCTCCGAGGCGGCACACTGTATGTGCTTTTTCATGATTGCGGGATTGTGGCGGTTGATCACGGCAGGCTCCGGCGGCCGTTTCAAAAAATCGTCGGGATTCCTCATGAAATACTGGTCCAGTGCGTCCTCATGGGCCACCAGTACCACTGCGCAGTCCTGCATAGCCCTCCCCACCCTGCCGCCTCTCTGCCATGTAGCTGCAACCGTACCCGGATATCCCACCAAAATACACAGATCCAGAGCACCTATATCGATCCCAAGTTCCAGGGCGCTGGTGGATATCACCGCCAGAAGGGTGCCATCTGAGAGCTTCTTTTCAATCGTCCTCCTTTCTTCAGGCAGAAAGCCCGCCCTGTAGGCGGCTATCCGGTCTGAAAAATCCTTTGCCTGCCAGGAGGTCCAAATGCTCACGAGCTCGGTCATCTTCCTGGACTGTGTATAGACTATTGTCCTGAGGCGGCGGTGGAGGGCAGCCTTCAGCAGCTGTACGGCAGCCATGGCTGCGCCTTCATCAGGATTGAGAAACAGAATATGCCTCCTGCCCTGCGGAGCTCCGTTTGAGGTCACGACATCCACATCCACTCCGGCAAGCTCAGAGGTCAGCTCGCCCGGGTTGCCAGCCGTTGCCGAACAGAACACGAAGACAGGATCCGACCCGTACTTTCCACAGATCCTCTTCAGCCTTCTGAATACCCACGCCATGTGCGACCCCATGACTCCCCTGTAGGTATGGACCTCATCAACCACCACGTGGGTAAGCCCCTTCCAGAACCGGCTCCACCCGGAATGATGGGCCAGGAGGGAGAGATGGAGCATCTCGGGGTTGGTAAGGAGTATGTTCGGCGGCATGTCCCTGATTTTTTTCCTCTCCCAAGCAGTGGTGTCTCCATCATAGGCGGCATAGGTCGGGGCCTCTTCCATGGGAAACACCGCAGTCATCTTGCCAAGGGTCTTCATCTGGTCGTGCGCCAGGGCCTTCAGGGGGAAAAGATACAGGGCATGGCTCGAAGGATCGTTCAGAGCCTGCTCAATAACTGGAAGATTGTAAATGAGGGTCTTGCCGCTAGCAGTCGGGGTCGATACCACCACGTGCCGCCCCGACCTGATCAGGTTTACCGCCTCGGCCTGATGGGAATACAGCCTCGAGATGCCCGAAGCCCGGATAATTGATTGAACGCATTCTGCCAGCGGCGCTTCAAGATCTCCGAACTTGGCCTGCCGGACGGGAATCTCCCTGTGGAATACCACCTGCCTTCCCATCCTAGGGGACCTCTTGAGCGCCTTTACATATTCTCTTATCCGGTCTCCTGCGGCCATATACTAAAAATAGCATATCAGCACCATGCCTGCAGGAAAGATTTTGTATCTTCCTCATGGCAATGAGCTCTTCCTCGGACATCCCCAAGCTATCTGCATCACCTATGACCGCCGTCTGATTCATCGCGCATTCCGATTGGACTGTTACCATCGCTTTATATTATTGTACAGAATCATAGATTGTCGGACCCACCTTCCGGCACAACTTTAAATCAGGAGGATATTATGAAAAATGCTTTTTGTCTGTTCGTTCTGCTATCCGGGCTGATTTGTCTGCCTGTCAATCTTTTTGCATCGCAGGACCTTGCCCCGTTCAAGGGCAGGAAGGGAAACATCAGGATCGCCGGAGGTACGGCCCATATCCCTGTGATGAAGGAGGCGGCCGGACGCATCATAACTTTCAACCAGGCAGTTCATATTGCCATTGCCGGCGGAGGCTCCGGCCTAGGGATCAAGCAGGTAGGAGAGGGACTGATTGATATTGGAAACAGCGGCCGTAAAACCTGCCGAACATGAGATCTCTAAATACGGTCTAAAGCTGTTCAAATGGGCCGTTGACGGGGTAGCAGCTGTTGTAAATCCTGAAAACAATATCAGATCCCTTGCCAGGGAGCAGCTCATGACGATATTCTCTGGAGATATTACGAACTGGAAAAATGTCGGGGGCGAGAACAGACGGATCAACCTGTACATCAGGGACAAGGCCAGTGGAACCAGAAAAGTCTTCTGGAAAAAGGCCCTGAACAGAGGTGATGTTGCTCCAGGGGCCGTTGCCGTGGTGTCAAATGGGGCCATGAAAACCGCTGTTGCCAATGATCCATGCGGCATAGGCTATATTTCAGTCGGGCATATCGACGAAAGTGTCAAGGGTGTTACAATCGACGGCATCGCGCCCACGAGAGAGAACGTGCAAACCAGCAAGTACAAGGTAGCCCGCGGGCTGTACAGCCTTACCAGAGGAGAACCGGAAGGACTTTCAAAGCTGTTCATAGATTATTTATTCAGCCCTGAAGGTCAGGACATTGTAGCTGAAAAAGGCTTCATCCCAGTCAGGTGAAAAACAGCATACACCAGTGTCTGTTCAGAAATGAGGATTTCTGTTTAACCCGTATTATTCGGTTCGCGAGTTTGCAGAAGATGCAAAGTGGAGGGAGTACAGACATACTCTGGTACTTCAAACCCCTGACAATGCAACAGATTTGGTGAAATCGCAAACCCCTTGCGGCTTCAAATGCCGAACACTTTTTCTTTGAATGCGCTGCACCTTTTTGGTGCAGTTTTTGTCTCACTATATTTCATATAACATGCTATGTTTTATACTAATTGGCATTTGTTCGGCTTTTGAAGCGAATAATCTGGATTTAATTGTCAGTACGACTGAAAAAACAAGCACAGACATGAATCTCGGGTTTGGAATATCTTATTTTTCACGCATCGCAGAGATCGGACGCAAAGACCGTTTGGAGACAGGCGCCAGCTCAACTACTGAACGTATATTCCTTGCAGCGGCAGCAATAGGCGCGCTGTCTACCGGTGCTGTTTTTTTGTTTTCTATTGTATTTCGGACTGCCCCTGATCTGTGACGGCCATTTTACACGCCTTCTTTTTTCGGGCTGGGCACCTGAAAAAGACCTGTTTGGAATCTACCCCATGCTTTCAGCCAGTGTCATACTGGCTTTTCTTGCCCTGGTCATGAGTTTCCCCATAAGCCTGGGGACCAGTTTTCTGATCACCTCCATTGCTCCGGCCCGCCTTCGGCTGTTTCTGATGCATGCTGTGCGCATGATGACAGGCGTCCCTACGGTGGTCTACAGCTTTGCGGCCCTTTTTTTACTGGTACCGCTCATGAGAAATATCCTGGGCCACGGATCGGGACTGGGCCTTCTGACGGCGGCACCTGTACTGGGGCTGCTCATTGCCCCCACGATGATTATCTTCTTCGTAAACACATTCAACATGGTGGATCAGAGGCTGATTCTGGCTGCAGACTCCCTTGGAGCAAGCCCCGTACAGAAAATACTGTATATTGTCCTTCCCAATTCATGGCCGGGCATACTGAACGGAATGCTTCTCGGATTTGCCAGGGCGGCAGGCGATACCATGGTCAGTCTGATGCTCACGGGCAACAGTCCGGCTCCAGTGGAAACGATAACCGGCTCCGCAAGGACCCTTACCTCCCACATTGCCCTGGTGCTGGCCTTCGATTTCGACTCCATGGAATTCAAATCGGTCTTTGTCTGCGGGCTCGTCCTGTATCTGTTCACCGCCCTGTCCATGATATTTTTCCGCATGTGTGCTGCTACTTCATCACGAATGAGAAGTTGATGCGCAGACTTCTGGAATACATCCTTGCGCCCTTTTCATGGGCATCCGGTATCATAATTTCAACCGCCTTGTTCGTCCTTCTCGGATTTCTCTTCATGAAGGGCCTCGGGCCCCTGGGCCCGGATCTGATTTTTGGACACACTCCACCAACCGACGCCCTCCTGTTCCACAGCCGTGTCTTCGACGGGCTCTTTCCTGCATTGGCCGGCACACTTATCCTGATAACCGGTTCAATGACAGTCAGTGTGCCTGTTGGTGTGGCAGCGGGTATATACATGGCCGAATTCGCAGGCAGCGGCCCGAAAGCCTTCCTGAATCTATTTTTCGATATACTGGCAGCCATACCATCCATCGTGATCGGCCTTACTGGGCTATCCCTCACCATCTTTCTCCACCACATATTCCCGGGGAAAATCGCGCTCAGCATGTTGATATCCTGCCTTTCCCTGGCCCTGCTCGTCCTGTCGTATATCATACGTTCCACACAGACAGCCCTGGAGTCAATCGGACCCTGTGTTGCGCGTTACCGCTCCTGCCCTGGGAGCTTCTAGTGTTCAAAATATCATCAAAGTACTGCTTCCCAGATCAATCCCTGATATAACTGGAGGCATTATTCTGGCTACCGGACGATGTGCACAGAAGATACCGCAGTCATGATGCTTACCGGCGCCGTGGCAGTTGCCGGCATCCCCCGTTCACTCCTTGACCAGTACGAGGCCTTGCCATTTTATATCTACTACATTTCGTCACAATACAGCGGCCCGGAAGAACCGGCAGACGGATTCGGTGCAGCGATTCTCCTCCTTTTCCTGTGCACCGGCCTTCTGCTAACCGCCCTGTGGCTTCAGAAAAGACTCGCTAAGCTGCTTCTGTACCGATGAAGAAAGCCGAATCAAAAATAAAAATCCGCATCAGGCACCTCAGTTTTTCTTACCATGGAAAGAAAATTCTTGCCGATGTAAATGCAGAATTTCCCGCCAATAGAATCAGCACCATTACCGGTCCGTATGGCTCAGGCAAATCCACCTTTCTGACGGTTATGAACAGGCTCTGGGAAGAAGTTGCGGGCTGCAGTGTTTCCGGAACCGTGGAAATGGAAATCAACGGCAGGATGGTTGACATTCATTCCGATATCGTGAATATCAGACAACTGCGCGGCAAGGTAGAAATTGTCTTCCAGCAGCCAAATCCCCTACCAATGTCTATCTATAAGAATGTGGCATTCCCCCTTGAACTGGTTCATGAAGATAAAGAAACGATCAGGCATGAAGTAAAAAGCGCCTTGAAACAAGCGCATCTCTGGAATGAGGTGAAAGGGCGTCTTGACGAAGACAGCCCGGGTTGAACGGTCAACCGCGGGAGCTGAAATCGATCCCTGCCCTGCCTGCCATTCCGGTCTCAGGGTCCCAGGCCGTTATTTCCAGATGATACCGCCCGAATCCATCAAGCATGGATTCACCCAGGAACTCACTTGTATTTCCTGAAAAGGATAATCTCCCTTCCGACACCACACCGTCCCTTTCGAGACAGCGGTATTGCACCCTGAACCGCCTGGGATCCCATCTTCCTCCGGCACAGACCGGGATCCCGCAGTTCAATATTATCTGAGCCCTGATCCGGAGAATCAGTCCATTTTCAAGCACCTCTCCCGGCATGGGAGAAATCAGTTGTATCGAAAACCCTGAAGCCATCCTCCCTCCTGCCTATTTGCCGTCTATCCCGGCCCAGTTCCTGCCCCACCCCACAGCCACCCGAAGCGGCACATCCATGTCCATGACATTCTCCATTGACTCTTTCACAAGGCATGCCGCCTGTTTCACCTGATCTTCCGGGACTTCCAGGATCAGTTCATCATGAACCTGGAGGAGCATCCTGCACGGCGGCTCCACTGACTTCAGAGCTGAATCAACCCTGATCATGGCAAGCTTTATTATGTCTGCCGCCGTACCCTGGATAGGGGTATTGATGGCAGTCCGCTCTGCAAACTCTCTGACCGATTTGACTCTGCTGACAAGATCCGGAATATAACGTCTCCTGCCCAGCAGCGTCGTGACATACCCCTGTTCCCGGGCCTGCTCTACCACGCTCTCCATGTATCTCTTTACTCCGGGATATCTCCTGAAATACCTGTCGATAAACTCTTTTGCCTCCTTCCTGGATATACCCAGCTCCTTTGCCAGGCCGTACGCACTCATCCCGTAAATTATTCCAAAGTTTACGGTTTTGGCCACTCTGCGCATCTCCGGCGTCACCAGCATTGGCGAAACCTCGAACACCTCCGCTGCTGTCAGCCTGTGGATATCTTCATCGTTCCTGAAAGCACTGATCAGGGAGGGATCCCCTGAATAGTGTGCCAGTACACGCAGGTCTATCTGAGAATAGTCGGCAGAAAGAAGTAAGCATCCCTCGGGAGCCGTGAAAAGCGACCTGATCCTCCTTCCCTCCTCCGTCCTGACAGGGATGTTCTGCAGATTCGGGTCGCTGGAGGAGAGTCTGCCGGTGGCAGTCACGGTCTGGTTGAATGAAGTGTGTACCCTGCCTGTTCTGGCATTGAGCATCCTGGCAAGCCCGTCCACGTAGGTGGACTTGAGCTTGGCAAGGTTCCGGTAGGCCAGGATACTGCGGGGCAGCTCGTGTAGCCCCGCCAGTTCTTTCAGCACCTCCACATCGGTGGAATAGCCTGTCTTTTTCCTGGTCTTTTTTTTCTGGGGCAAATTCAGCTTTTCAAACAGTATTGCTGCAAGCTGTTTCGTGGAATTGATATTGAATTTTTCACCTGCAAGTCCGTATATCTCTTCCTCCAGGGCAGCAAGCCTTGCGGCGAATTCCCCGGACAGGCCTTCAAGTTTCTCCCGGTCGATCAGAATTCCTGCCATTTCCATATCGGCGAGTATCCTGATCAGCGGGACCTCCACGTTTTCAAACAGGTCCCACAGGCTGTTTTCCCTGAGCTTTTTCCAGAGCACTTCCTTTACCAGGGCGGTAACATGGACGTCCTCGCATGAATAATCCCTGGCTGCATCCAAGGGTACCAATGCAAAATTTTTTTTCTTCTTCTGATCAGCGGTCACCTCCTGGAAAGATATCATCCTGTGTCCAAGGATCTCCTGGGCGATTTCACCCAGATTGTGGCGGTGCCTCGACGGATTGAGAAGATAGGACGCGATCATGGTGTCACCTTCTATCCCCGCCAGTTCCATCCCGTGATTGGCCAGGACTATCAGGTCATACTTTATGTTTTGCCCCACCTTGCCTGTGGCAGGATCGGCAAACAGCGGCCCCAGTATCCTGACCACGTCAGACCTGCCCAGCTGGGGATCTCCGCACCTGTGGCCCAGCGGGATATATCCGGCACATGGCGGTTCCACACAGATAGACAGCCCCACCAGCTCCGCCTCCATAGGAAACTCGCTGGTAGTCTCAGTATCTATGCACAGAGAAGAGGCTTCTTGCGCCATATCCCGCCATCTGGCAAGCTCTTCTTCGGTCTGGATCAGTTCGTAGCGATCCGGCGCAATGGTCTTTTCGGGAGCCAGCCTCTGCAGAAGCCTTGTAAGTTCAAGCTCCTGGAACACCTTTCTCAGCTTTTCATGGTCAGGGGGTCTCCTCTCATAGGCATGAACGTCGGCATCCACAGGCACATCGTAAGACAGGGCCACCAGCTTCCTCATCAGGGGCAGACGGTCCCTGCTGGCCTCAAGCCTTTCTCTGAGTTTTTCCCCCTTGATTTCATCCAGATGTACCAGCAGGTTGTCTACAGATCCATACTGCCGGATGAGTTTCACCGCGGTCTTGGGTCCGATCCCCGGGACCCCGGGAATATTGTCGGAGGCATCTCCGGACAGGGTCATGACATCGAGGAGTTTTTCCGGCTCCAGGCCGATTTTTTCCCTTATGGAGGTAAGATCAGTCACCTGGTCTTTCATGGAATCCCACAGGATGACTCTAGGGCCCACGAGCTGGAGAAGGTCCTTGTCGCCTGAGACGACAATCACAGGGTGTCTATCGGATACCTTTCTAGTAATGGTGGCAATGATGTCGTCCGCCTCGAACCCGTTTATTTCCACCTGAACCAGACCCAGCGCATCCACCAGTTCCCTGATATAGGGAATCTGTACTGTAAGATCATCAGGCATGGGCGGCCTGTTGGCCTTATAGCTCTCATAGAGCTCATGCCTGAACGTAGGACCTTTGGCATCCCAGATCACGCCAACATACCTGGGATCCTTTTCCTGGAGCACCTTCCAGAGCATATTGGTAATACCGAGCACGGCCTTGGTGGGAAAACCGCTGCTTGTAGTCAGCGACTGCCGGATGGCAAAATAAGCCCTGTAGATGTAAGAACTTCCATCTATGAGGTAGAGCGGTGAATCACCCTGTATTTCTTTTATTTCCATTTTGTGTTTTCCAGAGGTTTGAGTAGGACGGCACGCCCGCCGGATTCCCCGGACGGTTTGACTTTT
>DTYO01000280.1 GCA_012961845.1 Thermodesulfobacteriaceae bacterium | reverse complement strand
GAAAGGTGCTTTCAAAACTGCCGGCAGCGATTACTGATATTTTACAATGTCAGATCGTATAAAGAAACAAGAAAAATGGTTGCGAACGCCGTTCAGGTCACCTGCTGTTTGCTTTCAAGCTGAAGGAAATCACCTACATTTATTGCGGTCTGTGGCAGGATGTCTTGATTATAATTTTTTGTTCTTGGAAAATCAGTTAGTTGGTGTCTGTATAGAAAATATTTCTTTAAGTCCTGTGCCTGTCTCGCACTCAAAAAAATAATACTTTAAATATCACCCAGATGTCTTCGGTTATTAACTGTTTTCTGGGGGAGGCGACCGGAGGCCTTTATCCTAGATTATTCGCTTCAAAAGCAGAACAAATACTAATTAGCATAAATTACAGCAGGTTATATGAAATATAGTGAGTCAAAAACTGCACCAAAAAGGTGTAGCGAATTCAACGGAAAAGTGTTCTGCATTTGAAGCCGCAAGGGGGAGCGCGATTTCACCAAATCTGCTGCATTGTCAGGGGCTTGAAATACCGGAGTACGTCTGTGCTCCGTCCACTTTTCATCTTCAGGAAACTGGCGAACCGAATAATCCGGGTTCATTTCCGGAGAGATGCTGATAAGAGTTTCAGGGAAACAGGCACGGTATTTGCAATTCAACCGGTCAAATAATCATTATTGAAAGGAGAGAGAATTATGAAGAAACTGGTGTTAACAGTTGCAGGCGGTGTGGCCGGAATTGCACTGATGTTGGGTACTGCTGTGACAGTGCCTGCCGGAGAACACGGCACCCATGGAATGCATAGTAAAAAATACCATGAAATGCACGAGATGGCTACAAATTCTACTGGGGCAGTGAAGGGCAAATGTCCACGCACTATGGAAGACAAGGCAAAACATGAGATGAAGCAAAAAGAACACAAGATGCACGAAATGAAGGAGAAATAATAAAGTATTAAATTTCCTGAAAAGAGCTATTGATGGATGAGAGGCCGGCGGATGAAAATCTGCCGGTTTTTTTGTTCGGGAAGTAAGGGATTGACGGAACGGGATTATCCGTATAATCAGAATAATAAAAACAGGGGGTCAGGGTTTTGATCAGGTTGGAAGTGAACGGAAAGAATTGCAGACTTGATGTGCCGCATGATATGCCGTTGCTGTGGGTCCTGAGAGAATCCCTGGGGCTTACAGGTACCAAATACGGTTGCGGAACAGGCATGTGCGGCAGTTGCACGGTCATAGTCAGCGGCGAGGCTGTGAGATCATGTCAGGTGTCGGCAGGAGATGTCAGAGGGAAGGTAATCACAACCATAGAGGGCCTTGATATAAATCATCCGGTGAAACAGGCCTGGATCAGCCAGCGGGTTCCTGAGTGCGGCTACTGTCAGCCCGGGCAGATCATGCAGGCTGTGGAACTCCTGACAAGAAATCCCCATCCCTCTGATCGGCAAATAGATGAGGCCATGGGGGGTAATCTATGCAGGTGCGGGACCTATAAGCGTATCAGGAGAGCCATTATGGAGGCATCGGGGAATGTGGAGAACATGCCGTGAAGACGCCCTTGAGCCGCAGGCACTTTCTGAAGGGTTGCGCCTCAGGTGCCGGGCTGTTTCTGGCGTTCCGGATCGCGCCTTCATGTTTTGAATGTAGTGCGGTGCAGGATATCCTTAACGGAACTCCGGAAAGATTTCAGCCCAATATATGGCTCTCTGTGACTCCTGATGATCTCGTCACCATCAGGGTTTCCAAATGTGATATAGGTCAGGGGGTCTATACATCTCTTCCGATGATCGTTGCCGACGAGCTGGGGGCCGCCTGGGACCATGTCCGGTATGAATTGGCCCCGGTGGCGGACGAATACAGGGATCCTGTCTGGGGAGAACAGGTGACCGCAGGCAGTGCAAGCATCAGTCACCTCTATGAACCTCTGAGAAAGGCCGGGGCCGCAGCCAGAGAAATGCTTGCAGAGGCTGCAGCCGGTATGTTCCATGTGCCACGAGACAGGTTGGTAGCCGGAAACAGCGCATTAAGATGCGTGGATTCCGGTCTGAGCCTAAGCTATGGAAAGCTCTGCGCCAGGGCCGCCAAACTTCCTTTGCCTTCGGATCCGCCTCTCAAAAGAAGGGATCAGTTTACATTCATCGGTAAGGATCTGCCCAGGCTTGATATTGTTGAAAAGGTGAACGGATCAGCTGTTTACGGCATGGATGTACGGATTCCTGGCATGCTCCACGCCGCTGTGGACCGCCCTCCTGTGTATGGAGGCAGGGTGCTGGGCTGTGATATGGAAGCGGCGCTTAGAGTGCCGGGTGTTGAGAAAGTGGGCGTGATCGACAGCGGGCTTGCTGTGTGTGCTGCCAGTCTTGCTGCTGCATGGGAGGGCAGGAATGCACTCAGGACCAGGTGGAGCACGGGAAAATACCCGTGGTGGGATACAGACTCTGCCGCCAGGACAATGCAGGAACACCTGGACAGACAGGGGGTTAACAAGATCAGCCGCGGTGACGTTGAAGGAGCCATGAAAAAAGCGTCCGTCAGGCTCAGGGCCGATTATGTCCTGCCGTACCTGGCACACTGTCCCATGGAACCTCCAAACTGTACGGTACATCTGACAGGGGACAGGTGCAGGATATGGGCTTCCTGCCAGAATCAGACTGCAATGATGGATACCGCAGTCGAGGAAACAGGGTTGAGACCACACCAGATAGATATCCATATTCTGTTTTCAGGTGGATCATTCGGCAGGCGGTATGAGGTGGACTTCGTCAGGGAGGCCATCCAGACTGCGCGAGTCTGCAAAAAACCGGTCAGACTCATGTGGACTAGGGAGGAAGATATCAAAAACGATTTTTACCGCCCGGGAAATGCCGCCAGGATCGAGGCCGGACTCGATAGCAGGGGCAGGCTCCTTGCCTGGCGGCACAAGGTGGCGGCCCCTTCGGTATACCGCCGCATAGCTACGTCTTTGCTCAGTGACGGTATCGATCCCGCCGCAGTGGAGGCCATACACAACTCCGTATATGACTTTCCGGCGGTCATCGTGGACTATGTGGAAGTGAAAGCGCCTCCCCCGGTGGGATTCTGGCGCTCGGTGGGTAATTCTCACAATGCATTTACCATAGAGACATTCATGGATGAGCTTGCCGGTGCAGCCGGCAGGGATCCCATTGATTTCCGTATGGATCTCCTGGACAGGGAACCCCGGGCAAGACGGGTGCTTGAGCTGGTCGCTGCCAGGGCTGGCTGGGGAAAGAAAAATACAAAGGGCAGGTATCTGGGGGCCGCTCTTCATCTTTCTGTCTATTCTTACGTTGCAAAGGTGGCTGAGGTTTCTGTGAACAGGTCGGACGGAACGATCCGGGTACATAGGATCGTATGTGCAGTGGACTGCGGCCAGGTGGTCAACAGGGACATAGTTCGGGCTCAGATGGAAGGCGGAATAATCTATGGTCTGAGTGCAGCGCTCAAAGAAGAGGTCAGGTTTGCAGCTGGGGGGGTGGTGTCGGAGAATTTCAATGATTATGAACCCCTCAGGATCCACGAGGCTCCGGACATAGAGGTGATTATTGTGGACAGCAGGGAGAAACCAACGGGCGTTGGTGAGATAGGGGTGCCTTCTGCGGCGCCCGCCGTGGCAAATGCCGTTTCTGCCGCCTGTGGGGTGAGGATCAGAAGGCTTCCCATGACGCCCGACAGGATGGTACGGCTCCTGTCCCGCAGAGTCGGTTGAGGTGGAAGATGGATGTCTTTGAGGAAATAGTGAGATTGAGGAAGGCCGGCAGGGTGTGTGCTTTCGCCGTCATAACAGCGTGCTCCGGATCCACTCCCAGGAAGGAGGGGACAAGGATGCTGGTCAGGGATGACGGCACTACGGCTGGAAGCTTGGGCGGAGGGGTATTAGAGGCCATGGTGGTAAGGGAGGCGGTTGAAGCCATGAAGGACCGTGCCCTTCGAACCGTTACGGCTGACCTTGCCGGGGATGGTGATAGCGGCGGGGCCTGTGGTGGCAGAGTGCAGGTGGTTATAGACCCTGTAGTCCCTGATGCACAGCTTGTGGTCATAGGGGCTGGCCATGTGGGTACTGCTCTTGCGCGGGTGGCGCGGTTTTCAGGATTTCGTGTAGTCATTGCAGATGACAGGAGGGATTTCTTGGAGAAAACGGATCCGGAGGGCTGTCATGATTATGAAACATTGGTGATAGACGACTACGGTGACGCCCTGAGAGACATCAGGTCAGGGCCGGATACGTTCATAGTGGTCTGTACAAGGAGTCATAAATTCGATCTTGACGCCCTCCGAGGGGCTATCTGTACCGGAGCACCCTACATAGGCGTCCTCGGAAGCCGAAGAAAGCGCAGGATGATGTTCGACCGTCTCAGACGGGACGCTTTTTCAGAAGAAGACCTGGAAAGGGTAAAGACCCCTGTGGGGCTTTCCATCGGTGCCCGGACACCTGAAGAGATAGCGGTAAGCATAGCGGCGGAACTGATCCAGTTCAGGCATAGGGCCTTGCATGACCAGTCGTTATCCAGCTGCTGTGACCGCTGATGTGCAGGCGGGTTGTGAGTTCTGAGCTGTCCGCTGTAATTCCTGCCGCTGGAAAATCCCGGCGGATGGGTCGTCCGAAACAGCTCCTTCCTATGGGAGAGAGCTGTGTTCTCGGAAGATGTATAGAGCTTGTCCTGGAGGCAGGTGTCAGGAACGTGGTGGTGGCTGTTCCGGTTTCCGCTCCCGATGGACTCATGCAGCTGCTGGCCGGTTATCCGGTCACTGTTGTGACCGCCGGGCGGTCTTCCGCGGAGATGATGGATTCCGTTCTTCTGGCTCTTGGAAAGGTGGATGGGCACAGCTCAGGAGTGATGATCCTGCCCGGAGACATCCCTCTGGTAAGGGTTGATACGGTCAGGGAGATGATCAGGAGACACTCAGAAATGCCGGAAAGAATCCTGTTACCGGTATTCAGGGGCAGGAGAGGCCATCCTCCGGTTTTTCCCGTATCTGAATTCCATGAACTCGGGCCTGGAGAGAACCTCAGGGACATGATCAGAAGGAATCCGGAAAGAGTTGAGGAAGTAGTGGTGGACGACCGGGGAATACTGTTCGATCTGGACACGGTTGAGGATTATCAGAGGATGTGCACGCTCTGGAACAGATCTGGAAATGACAATGATTCCTCGCCGGTTTAAACTGGATTATTTGGTTTGCGAGTTTGCCGAAGCCGTAGGAGGGGGCACAGGCGTACTCAGGGGCACCTTTGAAAATTGTTCTATTGCCCCATGACTGTGTTG